>JAUIKB010000387.1 GCA_030430975.1 Polyangia bacterium | reverse complement strand
CGAGCGGGTTGTGGGAAGCCGGCGCGGGTGGCGGTGCGAGTGCTCCAGCCTCCGCCGGTCCTATAGCGGCGCTTGCGGGTGGTACTGGAGCGCTTGCCGGCATGCCCAGCAGCGTGCGTTTTGCGTCGACGGGCGGGTGTTGAGCGTCGGCTGAAGCGATTCTGGGCGTTACAGGCGGGTCGATAGTCATCGTGGACGTCGCCCCATCTTCGGTAACGGGTACTGTATTGCCGGATTTTACGGCTGAGAAAGCGCCTGGAGTGCCCGCCGCGACGGTACTCGTCAGGTCGAGCGGTGCTTGATCCGGCTGGGTCGGAGGTAGTTCGGGCAGCCGGTCCCCGCACGCAGAGCACAGAGGCGTGCCTGTGGGATGTGGGGTGCCACACCTGCCGCAATGGACCATCGCGCGGACTATAGCAGCAGCGGGTGGTCGGTTCGCCCGTCCGTTTCACCAGGGTTTTGGCCGTTCGTCAGGAAGCCGGCTATGGCACCCATCGGTCAAATGTTGGCAAAACGAGTCATCCCTTGTCTGGACGTTCGCGATGGGCGCGTCGTTAAAGGTGTGAATTTCCTCAATATTCGCGATGCCGGCGACCCCGTTGAATGTGCCAGGCGATACGACGCGGAGGGTGCCGACGAGATCACGTTCCTGGATATTACGGCGACCCACGAAGGCCGGCGCTCGATCTTCGACGTCGTTGAAAAGACGGCCGCTGGCGTTTTCGTACCTTTGTCCGTTGGGGGCGGCGTTCGGTCGGTGGACGACGTTCGCGACTTATTGAACGCGGGTGCGGACAAGGTGTGCATCAACAGCGCCGCACTAGCGAGGCCGGAGCTGATAGGGGAGGTGGCCGAGCGCTGGGGACGGCAGGTCATGGTGGTGGCGATCGACGCGCGACGCACCGACTCAGGCTACGAGGTGTTTACCCATGGTGGCCGCCGACCGACCGGCGTCGATGCCGTCCAATGGGCGGCTCGGGCTGTCGATCTGGGCGCTGGCGAGCTGCTTGTGACCAGCATGGACCGAGACGGAACGCAGGTTGGCTACGACTTGGAGCTACTCATCGCGATCACGGGTCGGGTAAGCGCTCCGGTGATCGCATCTGGCGGCGTGGGGACCCTCGACCACCTGCGCGCCGGGCTAGAAGACGGCGGCGCGGACGCGGCGCTAGCAGCAACAATTTTTCATGATGGTATTTTCACCGTCGGCGAAGCAAAGGCTTATCTGCGCAGCGCTGGCATTGTCGTCCGTGGGGGCGCAGCATGACCGTTACGTTTCAAGAAATCACGATCGCCGCAAAACTCCGACTAGCTCCGGTCACGGGTGAAACCGCAGGCTACCTGATGCTGGCGTTTGCCGAGAGCATGCAACACACCGTCGGCGTTTGCGCGCCTTCGCGGGTTCTGTTGAACGAGAACGGCACGGTGTCGCTAGCTGGACTCGTCGAGGCTCCGGCCGAGCGGGCGGAGCAGGATCTGCGCGATCATCTGCGTCGACTGTTGGACTGCGCGCGCTCGGTAGCCCCGGCTCTGCGGCGGGCGGCAGATCAAAGCGTCGGCAGCGGGCCGTCCGCAGTCCGGCGCGATCTGGAGGCGGCGCTCATACCACTGAATCGCGCCGCCGCTCGCCGTGGATTGTGCCGGCTGTGGCGAGAAACAGCCCGTGCCAAGGAGCGCGGAAAACTGGCGGCGGCGCTTGAAGCAGCCGAGCGAGACCAAGCCGCCGAACTATGCGCGGATCAGGCATCGCGATCCGAACCAGCTCTCGCGACCCGTCCAGCGGCTGACTTTGACGGGGCGGCGACGACCTCGAGGCCCGCATCGCCGCCAGCGATCGCGACCATCGAGAGACCGCCTCCGCTTGCACCGAGCGCCTTCGCGCCCGGTAGCGAACCGCCGCCCGACGTACACGCCGCCGAACTGCTGACCGCGTCGCCGCCGGCGCCGGCCAGCGTTGCCGTGCAGACTCAGGCGCAACCGGAACTCGACGCGATGGCGGTCAGCGACGTGCCGGTGGTGGCGGCGGCGCAGGACGCGCCGGCGGACGTAGAATGTCCGGCTGAGCTCGATGTGCTGGACTTCGACGTGAGCGGCATTGAGGTCGACCAACAGCCAGCGCGGCACAGCGAATCGTGTGACGCTGAAGGCGACGAAGCGATGACCGCATCCGATAGCGGCGAGTGGGCTGCTGACGATCCCGGTACCAGCACGGCGGACGAGTCGGCGCCGCCGGTGGTAGCGAACGTGGCAGACGACGCCGGCGACGACGTCCTGACACCGGTTTTCCAGCGGGCGGTTGGGGCGCCATCCAGCGACGAGGCAGCAGCTGAGCACGTGGCGATCGATGCCGACGACCGCGCGTGGTTAGACGTCTCGGACACGGCCGACGCTTTGTCGACGTGCGCGGAGGCGGACGCCATCGCACTCGGCGATGATGGTGGCGACGACGATGATGATGTCCAGACGCGGGTGTTTGCGCCGGTCGCACCGCGTGACGAGGTCCACTCAACCCCGACGTTCGGCACGGCGGTGAGCTTTGAGCCCACGTTCGTGGACGGGTCGGCGACCGATCGCGTACCCGATGTGATGGCGCTGCATGACGATCCTCGCCACGAACACGGCGTAGCTGCGCAGCGTGCGGAAGCCGGAGATGAGCCGCACGCCCCAGCGGTCGTCGCCGTCGATGATGATGCTGATGACCGCGGCACTAGCGCCGGCGAGACTGCGTCCGTCCCGTGCGATGCTGAGCTTGCGGTGCTTGAAGCTGGGAATGCGCCTTCGGCGGTCGGCGACTCGCCGAGCGACGTTTTGGACGCGCCTCCCCACGCAGCGTCACCAACAGCGGTTGCGGACGTACAGCCCGCGGCCCCTGCGGGCCTGGGCGTCGGTGCGGGGGACGAGATGTCGGATCAGACCGATCGCGACGCGAGTCCTTCGATAGTGGGGCAGGTACAGAGCGAGTCGCCTGCCGTTGCGATCAGCGCAGCCGGCGAGTCTGAAGCGATCGAGAACGTCCAGGTTGACTCCGACGACCTCGCTCCTGAGCAGAGCGACCAGAGCGCACTTCCGACGGACGTCGTTCCGCAGCAGGAGACGACGGCTGGGCCACCGCAGGTTGGCCGTTCGCCGCATTCGAGTCGCCTGTCTGCCGGCGTTGCGCTCCCGTTGCGTCGTGCCGCGGTGTTTCCCGAGCTCGCGGAGCTGGCGCCACTGCGCCCACGCTCCTCAGGCGAGACTGTCGCGGATGACGACTTGACGCGGATGCCGCCGGTCTGCCTGAAGCCGATTCCGCACGAGAAGTCTTCGAAAGAGCTGCTCGCGTCGCCAACGGGCACGCCGCCTCGAAGAAGCACGGCCGAGGATCTGGCCGGGACGTTCGAGGTCGCGGACGTGCCCGAGGCGGAGCTGTTTGCGCAGCTGCGCGAGGCGTCCGGGGTCAGCGCAACCCCTCCGCCGGTTGCGGTCGCCGATTCAGGACCGCGGGTGGCGCCGCAATCCGGCGGTGGCCGGGTCCGGCCGGTTGCGGTGATCGGCGTTACGGCGGTGGCCTTGCTGCTTGGCGGAGCATCGGTCCTAAAGCGGGTTCCCTCCCAGTCTTCCACCGCAGCGGCAGCGGCTTGCACCGCCACGGTCGAGGTAGGCGGATTGTCTGCCGCAGGCCGAGCCGAGCTTCGATATGTCGGCGACACCCGGTTTGGCGAAGTGGCCGAGGGGCCCCACGCGCGATTCGAGGCGGTGACCTGCGGGCGAGCGGTTGAGGTACGGGCCCGCGATGGCCTCGGGCCTTGGCATCGCTGGGTCGTTTCGGCGTCCGATCTGTTGCCGGATGGGGGCAGTCGCCCCACGGCCCATCTACGCGTGGTCTCGCGTTGACCTTCTGGACAGGTATGCGATTCTTGGCGCCATGCACGAGCAGAATATGGCGATCCTCAAGAGTTTGGTGGCGGTCGCTTGGGCCGACGGTCGGGTCGCGGACGAGGAAACTGAAGTAATCGAGGCGCTGCTGCAGGCTTTCGAAGCGACGGCTAGCGAATCGCACGAGATCCGCAAGTTCGCGGAAGAGAAGAAGTCGTTGGACGACATTCCGCTAACGGAACTGAGCTTCGACGATCGGCGACAACTTCTGCAGCACGCCGTGTTGCTGACGTACATCGACGGCGAACAGGACGCCTCGGAGAAGAAGTTCCTCGACGACCTGTGTGAGAGGCTCAGGATTCCCGCCCAGGAATCGACGGCGCTGATGACGCAAGCCGAAGACAGAGCGAAGAAGTTCCTCGACCTACTCTAGTAACTGGTCGGCTCAACACTCCGTCGGCTCCGCTTGAGTCCCGCCGGCTCAAGCTTGGGTCGGCGCAGGTCCGTTGCTACGATTTGTCGGCGAGTTGTTTGAGCCGGTCGATTTCCTTGAGCAGGGCGATCGGGCTGAAGGGCTTGGTGTAGTACGCGGTCGCGCCGGCGTCCGTCGCTTTGCGACGGGAGTCCGCGTCGTCGAGGGCGCTGATGATCAGGACAGGGACCTCTTTGGTGCCGGGATCCGCGCGCAGCCGCCGGCACACCTCGAAGCCGTCGTATTGGCCGGGTAGCATGAGATCCAAAAGCACCATGTCGGGAGGCTCGGTCGTCGCGACATCGATCGCCTTCGTGCCACTCGACACGGCGACCACGTCGTACCCACGGGCACCGACGAGTGCCTCGATCATGCGGCGGATCGAATCTTGGTCTTCGCAGACGAGGATGCGCATTCCGGAGATAGTAGCCGACGCTGTGCCGACGACGCTAACTTTGAGTGTCCGCTGCGCAGCGTCGCCTCCGGACCGCAAGTCCCCAAAAACATCGGGTCAACCGCGAGTGAGGCGGTTGAGTGCGTGGCGCCGTACCTAGTTTTCGCGGCCTAATTCGAAGCAGATCTGAGTTCTGCCGTCCTCGGCCTCACCCAACTGCAGGGTGCCGCCCAGGCGATCAGCCGTCACACCAGCAACCAGTAATGACAATCCGGCCGGCCGTCCTAAGGACTGGGGATCGATCTCAAGCGCTAGCAGACCCGCGCGGGATGCCTCGGGTATCGACGGCCCACCGTCCGTAACGCTGAGCCGCAGCAGGCTACCAGACTCGCTAAGCGAGACGTTTACCGACTGATCGTTAGGGGTCGCTGCGATCGCTTCATCCAACAACGTCCGGCAGAGGGTCGCGAAAGCCGAAGCCTGGAGCGAGCGGTTTTGTCCAGCACTCGGTGCGGAGAACTCCACGGTGACCTGGCGTCGCGACGCGACGCCTTCGGCTTCTGCAATCACGCGTTTGACGACTTGCGTGGCGCTGATGTCCCGCGGCTGTTCAGCTGCGTCGACGTCGCCGATGCGCCTAACTTCGCGGAGGATTTCGTGGCCGACCCCAACATGGCGCTGCAACCGCAGCGCGGCGTCGTGCTCGCCCAGCGCCTCGGTCACTCGCGCGGAGTCCTGCTCGAGTCGCTGCAGCAGCTCCGAAAGTGGCCGAGCTAAGGCTCCCGCCGCAGCGCTTAGGAGCTGCAGGCGGGCGACGCCATCCGCCCGAGCGGTCGGCGCCACCTCGTCCGTTGGCGGCGCTTGCGTAAACACACTGGCCAGCTCCCGCGCATAAGCCTCGCCAAGCTGCTGCGCTTGTTCTAGTTCGCGCCGAAGTTCGGCGACCTCGCGCTTGTCGCTCGCGCCGTCGGCCGGCAACACCAGCGTCTGGGTGCCGCGTTCGAACTCAAGGCGCCCGCCGTGCTGGAGTGCCATGCGGCTCAGCCACCGATCTTCTAAAGCGTTTCCCGGCGATGAGTCGGGTCCCAGGTCCACGGACACCCGCACCCAATCGCCGGCGCGGCGGATCGAGACTTCTGGGCGTGTGTTGGGGCCTACGGAAGCGGCCGACTGGTGCACCAAGACGTGAAGGACTCGACGCAGTTCGTTCTCGTCGCCCAGAACCTCGGTGCCTTCGCCAGGCT
>JAUIKB010000386.1 GCA_030430975.1 Polyangia bacterium | reverse complement strand
TCTGTGAGCCCGCACTATTCGCTCATGAGTTGCCGGCTCACCAGGTCAAGCTCAGCAGCTTCTGGCTCGATCGCAACGAGGTCAGCGTGCGGGACTACCGGCGCTGCGTGGCGGCACGACGCTGTCGGGCAGCTCCATTTTCCGAAGGCGGCCGACGCTTCGACCGGCCCAACCTGCCCGTGACGCTGGTTAGCCATGCGGATGCGGTCGACTATTGCAGGTTCCGGGGAGGCCGCCTGCCGACGGAGGCGGAATGGGAGCGCGCGGCCCGGGGACCCGCGGGTCGAACCTATCCGTGGGGCAAGTTCTACAACTCCCGGGTCGCCAATCACGGACGATTCGGCTACGACGTCACCGACGCGAGCGACGGGTTCGCCGAGCTCGCGCCGGTAGGCTCATTTCCGTCCGGCAACACTCCACAGGGCTTCGCCGATCTGGCAGGCAACGCCGCCGAGTGGGTCGCCGACCGCTACGGGGCGTACCCAGAAGAACCGGTTATCAACCCGAAAGGGCCGGCCCGCGCTGTCGGCCCAGCGAGGGTGATCCGCGGTGGTCATTTCGGACGCGCCGCCCCATGGATGCGCGGAGCCTCTCGAAGTGCCGCTGACGCGGCGACACGAACCCCTTACATCGGGTTTCGCTGCGCTCGTACGGGGCGCCAAGTAGCCGCCCGATGAGTCATCCACTAGACGGGTTCCGGATCGTTCTGGTGCGACCACACTACCCCGAGAACGTGGGCGCGGCGGCCAGGGCGATGAAGACCATGGGGCTGTCTCAGTTGGTCGTCGTTCGCCCTTCTCGCCTCGCCTCGCCGCGTCACGAACTGGCGTGCAAAATGGCGGTAAAGGCCTGGGACGTGCTCGAAGCCGCGCAGGAAGCGGACTCGCTGGCGGCCGCCGTGCTGGATGTGGACACGGTCGCGGTGACCACCGGTCGGACCGGCATCGGTCCCGTGCAGTCGCCGCGCAGCTTCGCCGAAGACTGCGTCCCCAAGGTAATCGGCGGCGCCTCGGCGGCGATCGTGTTCGGCAACGAGAAAACCGGACTGAGCCGAGATGACATGCGGCTGGGTACCCGGAGTGTTCGCGTGCCGATGGCGGCTCCGCAGCCTTCGATCAACCTCGCGCAAGCGGTGCAAATCATCAGCTACGAGCTGTTCGTCGCCTACCTACCCCACCGAGCATTGCGTGCGGCCGAGGAACCAGCCTAACTGGGCTCATGCCGAACATCGACCTACGCTCCGATACGGTCACGCGCCCCTGCAAAGCGATGCGCCAGGCGATCGCAACCGCCGAGGTGGGTGATGACGTGTACGGAGAAGACCCAGCTATTCGGCAAAGAACGAGCTCTATTCGTGCCCTCGGGAACGCTTAGCAACCAGCTAGCACTCAAGGTCCACACCCGCCCTGGCGACGAGGTCGTAATCGGTGACGGCGCACATATCGCCAACTATGAATCAGGAGCAGGAGCAGCCATCAGCGGCGTCCAATTCAAGGTCGCCGGCAGCGGTGGCCTGTTTACGGCGACTGACGTTGCTGCGTGCATTAACCCCAGCGACTACTACCTACCCCAAACCTCACTAATCTGCCTAGAAAATACTCACAACCGCAGCGGCGGCCGGCTCTTTTCGCAAACGGACGCCGAAGCGATCGGGCGCCTGGCCCGGGAACGGGACTTGCCGGTCCATCTAGACGGAGCCCGCATCTGGAATGCCGCCGTCGCGACCGGCTCTTCGCTGAAGGCGTTGACGCGGTACGCGACGACCGTCAGCGTCTGTTTCTCAAAAGGGCTCGGCGCGCCGATAGGCTCTGCGTTGTTGGGCCCCGCTCAGCTCCTCGAAGACGCTCATCGCTATCGAAAGATGCTCGGCGCCGGGATGCGCCAAAGCGGCATTATCGCAGCGGGGGCGCTGTTTGCCGTCCGTAACAATCGTTCACGACTCGCCGACGACCACCGCCGCGCAGCCCGACTCGCTGCGACCTTGGCGCAGCGAACGGCGGTCACTGTGCTTCCTCATGATACCAACATCGTCGTTGTCCAGCTTGCGTCAGGCACATCGGCTTCTGCGGTCGCTCAGCGATGCCGCAGCGCCGGCGTGCTGGTTCACGCCATCGGGCCGTCCGCCTTAAGGCTTGTCACCCACCTCGACGTGAGCGACGAGGACATCGACCGCGCGTGTGATGTGCTAAGTGAGTGCCTATCGACCGCTTGACGCTACAGTTCTCGATCGGTGCCGCCTTCGGGCTGCTCATCGCCTGCGGTGGCGCGCCTGACGCTTACCGCGCCGCCGAGGCACGGGCTGTGCGCGCGTACGCACATGGCCGTTACGACGTTGCGGCCGAGCACTGGGCGCGCGCGGCAGCATCCGATGCAAGCCTGCGTGACCGAAATGAAGCGGCCTATCGGCATGCGGTCAGCCTGCTGAGGGCTCAGCGCATTGGCGAAGCCAAGACCGCGCTGCAGCGGATCCTCACTCGGACGCCCAATAGCTTTCGGGCTCCGCGCGCGGCCTATGACCTGGCGCGTATCGAGATGCGCCATGGCGATCGAGCGAAGGCAATCGAGCTGACGCGCCGCGCGCTAGTGCGCTTCCCCAATTCTGGCCCGGCGCGCGGGGCGCTGTTCACGCTGATTGCCGAAGCTCGAAAAGACGGCGATGAGAAGCAGGTCGAGAGCACGCTGCGAGACCTAATCGACCGCGTACCCAAAGCGGCGATCCGCGAACAGCTTAGCTATCAACTGGGCCGAACGTTCGCCGCCCAAGGACGCTTGGCGGACGCTGAACGTCAGTTTCTCCGCGTCGCCAAGCAGTTCCCGTACCCGCACGGTGCGCTGTGGGACGACGCGCTGTGGCGAGCGGCGGAGGCGGCCGAGAAAACGGGCCGGCCACGAGCGGCGATTTCCCACCTGAAACAAATGCTGAAGGAACAAGAGCCTTCCCATTTGTCCGGGAGCTACCAGCGGCCACGGTTCGCCGAGGCCCAGTATCACATCGGCGAACTCTATCGAGACCGCCTGAAGGACGCTGCGGGGGCGCGGAGCGCATTTCGGCGGGTCTGGACTAACCACCCCAACACGCTGCTGCGTGATGATGCGAAGTGGGCAGAGGCTCGACTCGCTCACGCAACTGGCGATCGCGACGGCGCGTGCGCTGCCGGCAAGGAGCTCATCAACGAGCTACCCGACTCGCGCTACGCTGCGTGCGTCCACGTGCTGTGTCCGAACGTGCGGTTCACCAGAGGGCGTGAGTGCCGCGGGTATATCCTGCGCGAAATTCGCGATGCTCAGTCGTCGTCGACCAGCACGTCGTCCGAATAGACGTCGTCATCGTCGTCATCGTCATCGTCATCGTCGTCGTGCACTTGCTCGGTTTTGAGGTCGATGCCGACTTCACCGAGCTGAGTCTCAAGAAGCTCGAACAACTCCTCGGCATCGTCCCCGCTCCACTCGTCGAGAATGTCCGTGAGGAATTCGTAGAAGTCAGCGTTGTCGAGACGTCGTTCGATTTCTTCGACCTGCTCTTCTGTGAAGCTCTCCAGGATGTCCTCGCGGAGGGACTCGGTGTCCCCCTCTTCGATCGCTTCCTGAGCTGATAGTCGAACCTGGCGGGCCGCGCGCTTGTCTAGGTAGATTTCCATGCGAGTCTTCGCGCCTTTAATCGGAGCTTCGCCCGGCAGTCAAGAGTTCGTCCGCCGGTGCGGGTGATCGGGTACGCTTCGGTGGTCCAGGCGGCCGGAGTCCTGCCGCCGCGACCGCGTCACATGGCCCCGCGACCGCACAGCAATCGAGTTCGACACGCAACCGGCGTGGCGGCGTGGTTCGCGGTTGTCGCCAGCCTTCCGGCGATGGCAGTCGCCCAGCAAAGCGGCCCGCCGCCGAGCACCGCCCACTATCTTCAGTACGGAGTCGCCCTGGTCGCGGAAACGGTACCATCCGCCGGCGGGGTGTGCCCGGCCGAGGCCACGGCACCTTGCGTGCTAGGACCGGGGATAGGCTTCGCAGCTCGCATCGGGTACCGAACGCGAGGCCCCTGGTACGTAGGCGGCGCGTACGAGTTCTCGCGCCAGGATTCATCCAATCTGCTGCGCCTAGCCATCCTTCAACAGGCTAGAGCGGAGGCTCGCCTTTACGGAGACCGGTCGAACCGATTGGTCCCGTACGCGGCCGGCGGCGCTGGACTGGCCCTGTACGGAAACGAGTGGGGTGCGGAAACCGTCGGCATTACGGGTCTTCTCGGCATCGGGGTGGAACTGCAGGTCACGCCCCTCGCGGCTGTGGGCGCGACGATCGGCTATCGTCCGACTCTGTTTCGGGTCTGGACCGACGGCGCAGGGCAAACCCGCGCAAACGACGCGCTTGGGTTTGGCTTGGCACACCTGGTTGGGGTCGAGTTCACCCTGGAGATTCGCAGCGCGCTGCCGCGTTGGTGAAGGTTTGGCTTGACTGCTCACCAGCCGCCAGGTTCCTCTTGCCAAATGCTGTGCGATCGGTGCGGTCGGGACAACCCGGACCACCTGGCGTTCTGCCAGGACTGTGGCAACCGATTGGAGCGCCCTGTGGTGCCGCCGACACCGCCACGCGGCGTGCCTCTGGATAAGACGGTCGATCTTCCTCAGGCACCGCCAGTGGGCGAACCGGTGGTTGCGGCGCCGCAACCGCAACCGCAAGGACACCCGGTACCGCCTGCGCCGGCAACCCAGCCCGCGCCCGCCGAACCGAAACCGCGGCCACGAGCACCGAACTTTGAGTTCGCTCCGCGGGCGGGGATCCACTGCGTGGCCTGCGGTGAACCGAACCCGGAGCACAGTCGGTTTTGCGCTGCCTGCGGCGCACAGCTGGAACAGCCGACCGCGGCCGACGCGGCGCTAGTCGGCTCGCCCGTAGTCAGCATCGCAACGGACGGCCCGGCTGAACAACGCCAGTGTGAACGCTGCCGCGGGATGAACGCTGCGCACATGCGGTACTGTCAGTTCTGCGGCACTCAGCTCGCGGCGGACCGAGCCGCCACCAGTCCCGAGGCGCCGCAGGCGCGAGAGTCGCAACAGCCTCCAGCCGGGGCACCGCCACACGCCAGCGCTCCACAACCGGTGCCGGCAGCCACAAACGTCTCGGCGGCGCCCCCTCAGCCGCCCGCCCCTTCGCCTGTGGCCGCCCCCGCCGCCGAGGCACGCCCATACGCAGCTCCCGTGGCCGATGCCGCTGCGCCCCCGGCCCCAGCACCCGAGCCGGCCCAACCGTCGCCCGTCACCGCTGCTGCCGCCGGAACCGACGAGGCCGGCGCTGGCCCGGATCCCGCGCGACTCGACCAGTATCAAGCCCATGCGGAGGCTCGCTCCAACAACGCACGTATGGTCGTGATCGCCCAGGACGGCAGCCCGGGCAGAGAATACCCGCTGTTTGACGCACAAGTTGACGTCGGTCGCGAAGAGGGCGGCATCGTCCTCCCGAACGACCCTTATGTATCTCCCCGGCACGCACGGGTAATCCGACGCGATGGCCGGTTCTATATCCGTGATCTGGGCTCCGTCAACGGGGTGTATGTACGTCTACGCAAGCCTGAAACACTCGAAAATGGCGACTTGCTGTTAGTGGGGCTTGAGGTGTTAAGGTTCGAACTCGTGAGCGACGCAGAAAAGGGACTGGGGCCAGCGGCCGAGCGGGGAACCCAGGTCTTCGGTTCCCCCGCAGCTCCGCGATACGCGCGCCTTTCACAGCGCACGGTCGAGGGCGTCACTCGCGACGTTCATCACCTCACTCGAGACGAAACTGTCATAGGACGGGAGTTAGGCGACATCGTGTTTACGACCGATCCCTTCATGAGCCGCCGCCACGCGGTGATCACCCGTGACACCGAGACCAACCGGTTCGGCGCGCGCGATCTCGGCTCTTCGAACGGAACCTACTTGGCAATTCGTGGAGAGCGCCAGCTCTCCGAAGGTGACCACGTGCGGATCGGGCAGCATCTGTTCCGACTCG
>JAUIKB010000385.1 GCA_030430975.1 Polyangia bacterium | reverse complement strand
TTGAGGAAGATCCGCGCCATCAGAGCTTTCATAGGGCTGCACTTTAGGTCGCCCCGCTTCGGACGGCTATCATAGTTGTGTCATGCGCTCGCGCCGCACCGCGTCGAAGCGGCGCCGAAATCTGCGGTGCGGCGCGTCAACCGTCGCATCCCGGCGGTATCGGGCCGTGAGAGTTGTCGGCCCCGAACCATCGCGGATACCGTCTGGCGCTCATGACCCCGCCAATCGCCCAGGCTAGGACCGGTATTCCGGTCGCCAAAACCGCCGACCTCGAAGACCGGTCGCCCCACTACGCGCTCGCCCACGACGTCGATCTCGTGGTGATTCGTCACGACGACAACGTGTCGGTGCTGTACGGCCGGTGTCTTCACCGCGGCGCGCTGATGGCGGACGGACACGTCGACGGCGACAATCTGATCTGTGGCGTCCACGGGTGGGACTACCGATTGGACACCGGCGTCAGTGCGTACAACAACGACGAAGCGCTCCACAAGTTCAGCTCATGGATCGATGGCGACAGCGTGTTCGTGGACGAGGACGAGCTTCGCGACTTCGTTCGAGAGCATCCGCAGCCGTACGATCGCAAGCGCTATCTCGGACTGTATGCTGACGTGCACGGGGCGCCAGAGGAACCGCACAACGATCATATCCAAGAGCTCGCGCGGCACGGGCTTTCGCAGCTCGGGCACCACGGCAAGGTTTCAGCGATGGGCGTGCCGCGGCAGGACTTGCCGAGCTGGGACGATATCCAGCTGGTTACGGCGCAGCTCGCCCGGCAGCCGTTGCTCGACGACGTGGCGGTGCTCACCGGCGTCGTCATCGGGCCCGCTGCCGACAAGCCCCTGACGCTCGACATCCCGCTGTTCGTAAGCGACATGAGCTTCGGCGCGCTGAGCCAGGAGGCCAAAGTCGCGCTCGCCAAGGGAGCCGAGGGCGCCGGCACGGCGATCTGCTCCGGAGAAGGCGGCATGCTGCCCGAGGAGCAGGCCGCGAATCAACGCTATCTGTACGAGCTAGCCAGTGCGCGGTTCGGTTGGAGTCTCGACAAGGTCAAGAAGTGCCAGGCCTTCCACTTCAAGGCCGGACAAGGCGCCAAGACCGGCACTGGTGGCCATTTGCCGGGCGACAAAGTCAGAGGAAAAATCGCCGAGGTCCGCGACCTGGAGCCCGGCACCCCCGCCATCAGCCCGGCCACATTCGCAGACCTCCACAGCGCCGCGGACTACCGCAAGGTCGCCGATGAAGTGCGTGAAGCGACCAGCGGCATTCCGATCGGCTTCAAGATGAGCGCTCAGCACATCGAGGATGACATCGACTTCGCGCTGGAAGCGAGCTGTGACTACATCATCCTAGACGGTCGAGGCGGCGGAACGGGCGCCGCCCCCAACCTGTTCAAAGACAACATCTCGGTTCCCACGATGCCCGCGCTGGCTCGCGCTCGTCGACACCTGGACAAGCGACGTGCCTCGCAGGTCAGCCTGGTGATCACCGGCGGCCTGCGGACCGAGGGTGACTTCATCAAAGCGCTTGCGCTCGGCGCCGACGCCATCGCCGTGTCGAACGCCGCCCTGCAGGCGATCGGGTGCCTCGGCATGCGAGCCTGCCACACCAACAATTGCCCGGTTGGTATCGCGACTCAAAAAGACCACCTGCGGGCGCGGCTCGTCATCGAGAAGTCAGCGGCGAGGCTGACTCAGTATTTCGAATCCGCGGTCGAGTTGATGAAGATCCTAAGCCGCGCGTGCGGACACAGTGACCTGAGTCACTTTGATGTCACGGATCTCACGACTTGGAAACGCGACATCGCCGACCTTACGGGCGTTGAGTTCGCCGGCGTGCGTTAAACCACCGTTGAGCCACCGCGCGCGGTGAGCCGACGCGACTAAGCTTCCATGACGCGATCGGCGAGTGGGTACAGTTCTTCTTCGCGCACCATGCGTGCCCCCAGGAGCTTCATGATGTCGAACGTCGCCGCGATGAAACCGCTCGGGTCCTCGTGGATGCGCGCCGGACTTGCCCAGGCCGCTTGATAGCCATCAAAGCGAGCATAGATACCGGCGACCTCGGCATGCAACTGCTGGGCGCGCACGCGCAACTCCAGCTTGGCATGGCTGGTCAGCATCGGGTACAGCCCCTCATCCTCCATCGCGGCGTGGACCTTGAGCACACCGGCGAAGCGCGCCAAATCGCGTACGACGTGGTCGGCTTCGAGCTCCAGTTGCTCCGGCGTCAAACGACTCATGATCCGCTGCGCCAAGCCCATCAGTTCGCGATGCTGGCGTCGAAAATTCGCTGTGGCTTGCATAGTTAATCTGCGGCTCCAGCACGGGTACGCCCCACCGACCGGATCGGATCAGCCGCCAGGCAATGTTCGAACTTCAGAACGCTGCGCTGATGACGGTGCCCTCAAAACCCAGGCAATCTTCGACTCGTTGGCGTTGAACCGGGGCCATCTCACCAACGCGCCAGTAGCGGTATTCGGAGTGCTCGTCGCTCAGCCTAATGGTCGAGTCGGTCGGCATATCACAACGAAACACCAAAGCGTGCGACGTCACGTTGCGGTGTAGATAGATCCCGGACAGATATCGGACGCTCACTTGAATACCCAATTCCTCGCGGCACTCGCGCAACAGAGCATCGTGGACGGTCTCACCAGGATCGACCGCGCCCCCCGGCAGCCCCCATCCGCAAGCTCCGTACGTCGCCTTGAGCAGCAGCACGCGGCCGTCGGCATCGGTAATCACGGCGTGCGAGCTCATGCGGTACAGGTCGTGAAAACCCATCATGTCACCGCGACGATGCCGGCCGCGCTCGACCGCATCCGTAACTGCCGTGCGCGCTCAGCCAGCAGAATCCCCGCCGCGACGGAGAGATTCAGGCTCTGCGTGCGACCGGATTGCGGGATGCAAACCGCCACGTCGCACAGCGCTAACAGCTCCGCCGGCAAACCGGAACTCTCCGCTCCGAACACCAGCACGTCATCGTCGGCGAATTCGAAACAGTCGAGAGACACGCTCGCGCCGCCGGGTACCGTTGCGACGGTGCGTGACCGCTGCTCTCGAATGAACAGCTCCGGATCGTCATGGCGCACCCAGTCGATGTGATAGAAAGCCCCGGTCGATACGGAGCGGATCCGGCGCGTGTTGGACTTACCGTAGCGCGGCCGCACCAAGCGATTCGGATCGAATACGTGGCACCTCGCCACGCCCAGCACGTCGAGCGTTCGGCTCAGCGCGCACAGATTATTAAAGTTCTGCGGTGCGTACAGAAACACCTCAGCAGGCATGCGACGCACGCTATCATGGCCCGGCCGGCGCGAGCGCTGGAGGGAAAGGCGATGCACAGCGCGGCCGAGACGTTTCAGAACTGCGGATGGACGGCCTATCTGGTGACGCTACTGACGCTGGTTGGCATCCTGGTCGGAGTGATCGCGCTGGTGGTCGCTGGCGCGCGGCTCAAGTACGCGCGGTTCGCCGCAGCATTCGCTCTAATCGCCGCGGTGCTACCCGTCGCAGTAGGCGCGCTCGGCACTATGTACGGCCGCAGTCTGGTCGACCGGGTTCTGATGAGCGGCGCCATCGACCCAGACAAGACCGAGCTAATCCGACAAACCGGCTACGCGGAGGCGGCGATGTGCACGACCGTCGGAGGCGTAGGCACCGGCATTGTGCTGCTGCCGGCGCTGCTCGCGCTCGGGGCAGCGCTGATACTCAAGCCGCGTTAAAGCTCACACAGCGTTCGCTAGAGCGGCTGCGCTGGCCGGCGCCGCATCGTCAGCTCACGAACTCCATCACGCCGTCCTCAAGGCGACCGTACCTAAGCGCGATCAGATCCAGCACGTAGTTCTGATACAGCCGCCATGGACTGCGGTCGCCCTGTTTCGGCATCTCGTCGACCGACCGACGAATGTACCCCGACGACAGGCCCAGCAGCGGTAGCTCGCCGAGCGAAGGGTCGCGCTGCCGCGGCACGAACGCTCGGTAGCCGTGCTTGCTTTGATGATTCAGAAGACGGCAGGCGTACTCGCAGGTCAGGTCACACTTCAACGTCCAGGACGCGTTGGTGTAGCCGCTGGCCAGCGCCACGTTCGGCACGTCGCTCAGCATCATGCCTTTGTACACCATCTTCTCGTTAGCGCGCACGGGCTCGCCGTCGACCGTGAACGGGATGCCGCCGAGGAACTCGAGCTGCAGGCCGGTCGCGGTGATGATGATGTCGGCGGCGAGCTCTTGCCCCGACTTGAGTCGAATGCCTTGGCGTGTGAAGCGATCGATGTGATCGGTCACGATCGATGCTTTGTCACTGATCAGCGCGTCGAAGAAATCACCGTCCGGCGCCAGGCAAACGCGCTGATCCCACGGGTCGTACCGGGGCGAGAAGTGACGATCGACATCGTAATCGGGACCGAGTCTTTCGCGTATCTGCCTGCGCAAGAAACGCTTGGCCCGATCCGGATACCGCCGACAGAAGTTGTACGTCGCGATCGCAAAGGCAATATTTTTCGCTCGAACGGCTCGATACGCGTGCTTGGGGCTGACTTTGCCTCGAAGATATTCTGCGAGCGGATCCTTGCCCGGCGCCGACGCAATATACGTGGGCGAGCGTTGCAGCATCGTGACGTGGTCGGCTGCGCGGGCCAAGGACGGGAGCAGCGTCACGGCGGTGGCGCCGCTGCCGATGATGATGATGCGCTTGCCGTCGTAGTTGAAAGCCTCGGGCCATTTTTGAGGGTGGATGATGTCGCCGTCAAACGAGTCAACGCCCGGAAAGTTCGGCGTGTAGCCAGCGCTGTAGCGATAGTACCCCGTGCACATCATCAGGAACCGGACCCGAAAGAGCCGCCGCTTGCCGTCGTGATCGACGTGCACCGTCCAGCGCGCCTCGTCGCTCGACCACTCGGCGCTCACCACGCGGTGGTCGTATCGGATGCGCTGATCGATGCCGTACTCCGCGGCGGTGTCCTCAAGGTAGCGCAGGATCGACGGACCATCGGCGATCGCCTTCGGATCGGTCCAGGGCCGAAACGAGTAGCCCAGGGTGTACATGTCGGAGTCGGACCGAATGCCTGGATAGCGGAACAAGTCCCAGGTACCGCCGAGCCGCGGTCGTCCTTCGACGATGAGATATTCGAGACCCGGGCAATCGTTTTGAAGGTGATAGCCGGCCCCGATCCCCGAGATCCCGGCCCCGACGATCAACACATCGAGCTCGGTGCAGTCTGCTTCGGAATCTGTCATGTCGGGCAGTGTACAGCGAATTATGGCCAACTGACCTAATTTCGAATCCGGCGGACGCGTTGGACCAAATCCTCGTCTTCCAGCTGCGAGGCCAGCCGCGCGGCGCGAGCACCCAGCGGGGCCGCTTCCTCAGCTGGCAGCATGCGTCGCAGCAGATTGAGCGCCATGATGCGGAATCGAACCAGACCACCGTCCCCGGCGTGGACCAAGGCATCACGCGCGAGCCGGATGCCCTCGTCTACGTCGCCCAGTTTGAAGCGGCAGTACGCGATGCCGGACGCGCGGCGGTAATCCGCAAACGGGATACGCGAATCGTCCGGCAACGCCTCGAACAACTTGAGCGCCCCCTCAAAGTCCGGATCGTCTCCCGGCAGCGGCTTGGTCAGATGGTAGGCGCGCTGACCCGTCAGGCGCACGAGGTAGCAAATCCGATCGTCGTCGGCCAGGTCGGCAGCGCCGAGCAGCGGTTCGGCTAGGTCGAACAATGCGTTAGCTTGGAGCCGTTTTCCCACATCGGTTTCGAGACGTGCCTCCAGCAGCAGCGACTCGAGCTCGGCGCCCGGCCCCGCCAAAGCCGCCTTGGCGCGCGCTCGGGACAGGTGATGCCGGCACGCTGCCAAATCGGCACGACGGTGGTGCACAGACGCCAGCCCCACCTGCACCCAGGCCGCCGAGTGGGACGACGCGATCGGCTCGCGATCCCACATGCTGAGCTGCGCTAAGCGCAGCGTCGTCGGCAAGTCTGCGAAACGCCGATGATACTG
>JAUIKB010000384.1 GCA_030430975.1 Polyangia bacterium | reverse complement strand
TACTGGGTTATTTCGCCCACCGAGCCGCCAGCTGTGGCAACAAGGTCTGACCTAGCGCGTACAGATGGTCGCAATGAGCGTCGGTATCTCGGCCGGCGAAGCCGATCGCCGTCAGTCCGCCTCGACGACCGGTTGACGTCACGCGCATCGAATCGCGCGGGCCCGCCTCATCGACGATCTGGCGTTCTACCCCGTTAGCGGCGAGCAGCGCCGTGGCTGTCTCCGCGCTGCTCGCGTAGCGGGGCGGGACGATACTGGAGTGAGCCATCGCCATCAGCTTGTCTCCGGCCGCCGCCTGCTCAGCGAACCGCGCGAACGGCGCCAGATGCTTCTCGCTGACCACTCGCGGCAAGAACTTGTTCTCGAGCGCCGCGTGCAGACCGTCGCTAAACAGAAACGCGTCGACCAGCTTGTCGTTCGCGGGGCGTGCCAGAATCCGGTACGCCGCGCCGTAGCCGCCGCTCCACGAGCTAACGGCCACACGCCGGCGCTTCGCCTTACCGCAGTGCTTGGCGACGACCTTCGACACGCGCTCGAGATAGTTGGGGAACGAATCGACGCCGGCAAACGCCTTTTCGTAAGGACCCGAGAACTGGCCGAGGTTAGCGATGACCACCACGGCGTTGAGACTCGACTGCTGAAACGCTTTCTTGACGTGTTTGGGCGCCCCATGAAAGTGCAGAACGACATCGTAGTCCGCGCGCTCCGAACAGCCCTTGGGCAGGAGGTAGACGAAACGCCCCCGACGCAGCTCAGTCGCCTGCGCGAGGGGTCCCGACTTTGCCTCCGCCACCCACGGCAGCTCGAATTGGGACGGGTTAGCCTGCTTCGGCGCGATCGCCGCAGCGGGCTGGTTCTTCGCCACTCGGCCGGCGGCAGCGCTTGGCGCGGCGACCTGCTGGGGCTGCGACGACGCCCTTAACGGAGTCGGGTCCTCAGGAGTATTCGGAACGCTGCTGCGCAAAAGTAGAACAGACAGGGTGGTGACAACGGTTCCAAGCGGCGACATGCCCACTTCTATACACATCCCGTTCCATTCCTTGCCCAGTCCTATGTATCTGTAATTATTAATAAAATAATCAAGCGCCCAACTCGAGGTCGGGGCCTGAGGGTGACCAGCAGCGAAAAGTGAGGCCGATTGGCCTCAACTGCGGATGAGATGTTCAAGGCGCGCGCGACAGCGACGGCTGGGGCGGCCTACACTGAATCATCACGATCGCCCTGGCCGAACGATGAGCGGAATCAAGCACCCCACCATCCGGCGCCCCGTTACCGCGGTGGCGATTCCGCGCATGGAAGTACAAGTCGTTCGAGAGCGCGGCAAGCCTGTCGAACGGCGGATCACGCTAGACGGCGACACGCTCCGTGTGGGCTCGCATCCCGGCAATGAGATCGTCGTCGACGATCGCACCGTGTCGCGCTTCCACTGCACGCTTCGTTGCGGACTGCAGCGCTGGAGCGTCACCGACAGCGACTCCGCCAACGGCACGCTGGTAAACGGCGTACCGGTCCGTGACGCCGACCTGCCGGAGGGCACCTGCGATTTAACGCTCGGTAACTCAACGATCCGTCTGATCCGCACGGGCCATGCCGGCGTCACCACCGTGCCAGAATCGAGCAGCTTTGGCGATCTGTACGGCGAGTCTTTAGCGATCCGTCAGGTGTTCGTCATGCTGACGCGCGTCGCCGAAACCGACTCTACCGTGCTGCTCGAAGGCGAAAGCGGCACGGGCAAGGAGCTCGCGGCAACGGAAGTGGTCCAGCGTGGCGCTCGCGCAGACAAGCCATTTCTGATCATCGACTGTGGTGCGATCTCTCCCAACGTGATCGAGAGCGAATTGTTCGGACACGCCAAGGGAGCGTTTACCGGGGCCGAGCGCGCTCGCGTCGGCGCCTTCGAGGAGGCCGACGGCGGAACGCTGTTCCTCGACGAGATCGGAGAGATGCCGCTCGAGATGCAGCCTAAGCTTCTGCGCGCGCTTGAATCCGGTCAGGTGCGGCGGGTCGGCGAAAACCAGTTTCGCAAGGTAGATGTGCGCGTGATCGCGGCGACCAATCGTCAATTGCAACGTGAGGTCAACCGCGGACGCTTTCGAGAGGACCTGTACTTCCGCTTGTCGGTGGTGAGCGTTCAGCTGCCCCCCCTGCGGCAGCGCCTCGAGGACATCCCGCTGTTGGTCGACGTGCTGCTTAGCTCGATGAACGCTGAGGAGTCGAAGCACCTATTCGACGCCGCGGCGCTGGCTCAGATGGCTCAGTACGACTGGCCCGGGAACGTGCGCGAGTTGCGTAACTACGTGGAGCGGGCGGTCGTGCTGCACACCGTCGCCCCCGCGCCGAGCAGTCAGCGCGCACCCGACGAACTTGCGGGCGACGGCTCCGCGGATCCCGACGAGCCGAATCTCGACGTGCCCTTCAAGCTCGCCAAGGACCAGCACATCGAGTCCTTCGAACTGGCCTACCTGTCGGCGCTCATGAAATGGGCGGACGGCAACGTGAGCCGAGCGGCACGCCGCGCCAAGATGGACCGCATGTACCTGCATCGGCTGCTGCAGCGCCGCGGTCTGCACGGACGTTCGACGCGCCTGTAAGGCCAGCGCGCGCAACCGGGCACACCTCGCCGGCAGTCGCACCCTCGACACGAACAACGTCGATCGGCCATGATCGCGGCATGCCATCGGAGCAGGGCGAGGAGACCGAACGCGAGAAGAACGACGGCGAGAGCGAGGAACTCGCTGAGTCGACGCCGTCGCTGCGCTGGTGGGAGTCACAGTTCACCATCGCGTTGATGACCGGCGTATTGGGCATCACGGTGCCGCTCGCGACGCTCATCCACAGCCACTACGCCGAGCGCACCGCCAATAACGTCAAAAAGACAGACGTCGAATCACAGCTGAGGCTCCAGCGTGAGCAACAGGCCCACGAACTACAGTTGAAGTACTTCGATCGAGCGATCGATGCCGGACGCCCGCCACACATTCGCTACAGCGTGCTCAAGTTCCTCGCCGAATCCGAGCGCGTCCACGGCGACATGCGCGAGTGGGCGAAGCTCGAACTACCCGCGATCGAGGAGGCTGCGCGGCATTCTGCGCAGGCAACACAAGCCGCGCTATCGGCCGCGGTAACCACCAGCAACATCGCTCGGCATCGTAACGCCGAGCTGGCCGCATCGACCAAGCCGGTTGACGTCACCACGCTCAAGACCGCCCGGGCGGACGAAGCAGCGCAGGCAGCCACGATCGCCACCTTGGCCGCCGAGGCCGTCGAGAACCGGAACGTCGGCAACGATGGCGCGGTTCCTCGCCTGAAGCGGTGTCCACAGAAGTCCGCCCTGATGGCCAATGATCTGCGTTCGGGGGTCGCGGGCTCGACGGGAAACCAGGCGTGCCAGACAGCCGCCAAACAACACTACAGTGGCGACGTGTGGGTCCAGTGGCTCGACGGCAACGCTTTTCAGTGCGTTTGCCGGCTGTAAGCTCGCGCGCAGCCGCGGACTCAACGAGTCGCCATCCGACGCCGGCATGGCCGGGCACGAATCGATTGAGCGAAAGCGTCCGCCCGGTCTACGCCATGATCTCTGCTAGCGGGCCTTGATATCGAGCACTGCTCGCGAGATCGCGGTCACCGAAGTAGTTGATCTCGGTGCGACCCACCGCATGACACAAACTCACCAGCAGCTTGTTGTGCGGAATCAGGTTGGACAAGTCTTGGTTGTTGATGTCGCGCAGCCGCAAGTAGCGACCTAGCCGCAGCGTGCGACCACCACCGCCCGCGATGATCGCAGGATGGCGCGTGTGCTGATTGTCATGCCCATCGTGCCCGAACTCGTTATGCCAAAAGATGACGGTGTTATCGAGCATGGTTCCGCCGGATGGGTCCATCGGATCGATCACCTTAGAGAACTCATCCAGAACGGCGGCAAAATGGCCCGACGCCCAACGCTGACCGGCACAATAGCCTTGGCGCAACGTGGCGAGATCGGATCCGCTTGCGCCCCAGTAGTCGTGAACCAGGTTCTCGTGGAAGCGAAAGTCCGCACCGTAGAGGTTGGCTGCGCCTGACGCCTGCACTTCGGGTATTTCCGTGTAGTCGTTAGGGTAGTCGTTCAGAATCTGCAGCGTGGCGCACATGCTCCGTCCGCAGGCGAACGCTTGTGCGATCACCGCCGCGTGTGCCCGGGCGACGGTCCGAACCATGGTGTAATCGCCGACGTTTCCCCCAACGCCCGGGTCGTCCATCCCTGTCGTCATGCACTGGCCCAGCATCGGACCGGTGCCATTGTCGGGTACGTCTTTCATCGCTTCGCGATGCGCCTCAATCTTGGCTTTCTCGACGCCCTGAAGCCGCTTCTCGAGCTCGGTCAGTGCCGCCCGGCCATGGGCGATGATGCGATTCTCACCCGGGGCGTAGTTCACCATCGGTTCGCCTGGATCGGGCGGCATGAAATCGGGTGGGAACGCCTGCCGAAAGAGCGCGCTCGGGCTGGTCTCTGGCGGGCGGCCGACGCCAGCTGCGTCGTAGCTCATGCACTTCCACGTATTCGCGCCCTTCACGCTCGCGGTGAGCAGCACCGGAGCACCGAGCAAACCGTGTAGGTGAAAGTCGAGCGACGGATGGTTGTCGAAATTGCCCTCGCGGTCTTCTGGACCCTGCGCGCCGGTCAACATCGTGCCTTGCTCGTTGTGACCGTGTGCGCTCCGCACGCCGGACCGCGTGCCCTCTTTCGTGACGACGGTGTCCAGGCCGTCGAGCACCGTGATCTGGTCGCGCCAAGGCATCAGCGGGTCCAACATCGAGTTCTCATACTCGAACGACAGCCCTGACAGCGCTTCGTCGGGGGTCTGCGGCGCGCTGCCGTCACCGTTACGCGGAATCCAAAATTCTCGATCGACGCCGTGCGGCGTCCGAACTGCGAGAAAACGAACCGGGCCTTGAGGCGGCGCTGCGCGCGCCGTCCGGCGTCGAAAGCCCACGCCCATCATGGCGGCCGCGGTCGCACCCGTGAGTAAAGTGAAGCGTCGTCTGCTGATCATGGTCACTTCCTCCTTTCGATGAACGAGGGGTCCCGCACGATGGCCACCAGTAATTCTTCGAACGAGCCATCGCTCGACTTAAAGGCGTCGTACGCTTCTTTTGGCGCACGCACTTTGAGCGGCGCGCCGAACTCCGCGCCCATCACGAAGTGGCCGAGACGCTGCACCAAGCAGCGTTGAAAGCGCTCGTCTTCGGCGATGTAGGCCGCGACCTGCGTCGGCTTGTCATAGGCCTCACCGTCGATCTCGACGGACGCCTCCACCGGCTTGCCGTCTGCATAGGTGGTCTGCCACTTGCCATCGCCGGCGAATGTCTCGAACGCCAGACCGACCGGATCGGACGTCCGGTGACAGTTGCCACAGGTCTTGTCGGCACCGCGCACCTCCGCGATCTCTTTGATGGTGGCATCCGCCCCGACGAGCTGCTTTTGCGCTTCGTCGACGTTGAGGTTGGGCGGTGGAGCGATGTCGTTGCACATCGCGTCGCGATAGATGCCCATCCCACGCCGCACGACATTCGCGCGGCCTTTCTTCCCGTGCGCGACGAGCCATGCACCGAGCGTCAGCAAACCGGCTCGCTGATCCGCATTCAAGTCGAACTGCTCGACGCCGCTGCCGGGGTGGCTGACACCGTAATAGTCCGCGACCTCAGGCGTCGCCCAAGTGTGATCGGTCGTGAGCAGCGCGCGCAGGTTGCCGCGCTCTTTGACGACGATGTTATCGACAAACGCTTTGTATTCTTCCTCGAGCGCTTTGACCAACGCCGGATCGAGACCGGTTTCGTTGCCCTGACTCTCCAGGGTCGACATCTTCAGCCACTCCCAAAAGAACCGCTGCCATATCGGCGCAGTGTCGTCCATCAACCGACGTACGTGCTTCTCGCGCATGTCGGGATCCGACAACAGTCCGGCTTGGGCGTCGGCCAGGAGCTCCGCGTCGGGGCCCTGCTGAGTCAGTGAGAACGACAGCA
>JAUIKB010000383.1 GCA_030430975.1 Polyangia bacterium | reverse complement strand
ATCGGCAAGCTGAGGCTCGCCGTCGAGTCGGTCGAGCTCGGTCTCGTCTGGAGCGTCGCAGCGACGGGATTTCAGACCGCGCGGCGCGCCAGGTATTTTTGACGGGTCACCGTGCCCGACGAACGTTGTTGAGATTTGCCGCAGGGGAACATGAACCGTCTCAGTCGGAGATGCCGTGGGCTTTCATGAGGCGGTAGAGCACGAAACGACTCGGTAGCTTGAGACGCCGAGCGGCCTTGGTGCGGCTCCCACCTTCCAGGCGGAGTGCTTCTTTGATCTCCTCGCGCGAGGGTCCGTCGCTGGGGGCGGCGGCGTGCGAGCTCGGTGGAGCGGCGCCCAGCATCGCTTGCTCGACGCCAGGCGTGAACTCCAGCGACTCGCCGGGTGATTCCGACATGGATGACCACAGCAGCATGTCGAGCTCTCGCACGTGCAGCCGATACACGTGGCGCACCAACAGATCGGCCAGGGTGGCGCTCATTCGGATCTCGGGCCCTTGAGGCGTATCGCGTACGAAGCGGGCCGCGAGCTGGGGTGATTGATCGGAGGCGCGCGTGACGAGTTCTCTGCACAGCATCGGGATATCGGTGCGGCGCGTGTTGAGCTCCGGGAGCTGCACGCGAACCTTGAACCGAGCGAGCAGGTCTTCCCGCAGCTCGCGGGGCTGACGATTGGTAGCGCCGACCAGACGCACGTTTGAGTGGCGCGTGGTGGAGTCGCCGATGCGCTGGTACTCGCCTGCGTCCAAAAAACGTAGCAGTTGGGTCTGCAGCTCAAGCGCGAGTTCGCCGAGTTCGTCCAAGAGCAGCACGCCGCCGTCGGCTTCACCGACCAGTCCCGGCCGATCAGGTGTGCCGGGGTTGGGGTAGTCACGGCGGTTCCCGAACAGCTCCGCCGCGGCGATGCTAGCAGGGAGCGTACTAGCGTTACGTGCGACGAAGGGACCGTTCGATCGGGTAGAGAGCCCGTGAACCGCGCGCGCCGCCAACTCTTTGCCCACGCCGCTCGGACCGTGGATGAACACGTGCGCGTCTGACAACGCGGCAAACGCGAGCTGTTCACGCAAGCGCCAGCAGGCAGCAGACTCACCGACGATCCCAAACCGGTCGGCTCGTGCGAACCTGCCGATCCCATCACTCCCGAAGAAGCGCGGTTCCTCCCACCGCACGGGACGTTCGACACACGCCACCACGACGTCGTTGCCGATGCGAAGCGTGTCTCCGAGTTTCATGGTGGCGCGTTCGACCGCTTCGCCGTTGTGAAACGTGATCCCACGCCCGACACGTTCGACCTCCACGGACTTGGCTCCAGCTGAGACTCGGAGTTGGTCGCGGGACAGCGTTTTGGAAACGAGCGGTGCCAGCTCGGCCGCGCTTCCGGGGCGCTGCGCTCCGAACTCGACGCGCAGCATCGAACCGTCGCCAGCGCCGCGTCCGAGGACGTGTGTCTTGCCCAGTTTCAGCGGCGCGAATTCGCCGGCCCGCTGAGGTTCGGTGACCGACCACGCCAGGCACAACCCCAGCGCCATGGGTGTCGTTTTCGCCGACACGCCATCGGAGCTGGGTAGCGTGGTGTCGTCGTTCTCGTGGCTCACGGGGGATCGCGACTATTCGGGATCGGCGTTGTGGTCAAACCGTCTGCGTGCAGCGTCCAGAGGACGACACCGGGAGACATCTTTACTGGGTACTGCCCGCTGTGGCCGCGGTCGCCGTCACCGACTTGCACGCGTCCGCTGCGACGTAAATCGGCGCGTGAGGGGTTGGCGCCTGCCGGCTTGGGCCCAATACACGCAGCGCACCGCTAGGGCTGCCCATGAGCAAAAAAGTAATCCTCGCCGTAGTCGTGCTGCTGCTCATCGTTGGCACGATCGGCGCGGTGAAGGGCGCTCAAATCGCCGCGTTGATCGAGTCGGGCAAGAATGCGACCCAGCCGCCTACGACGGTGACGGCGGGCGATGCCAAGTCGGCGCAGTGGCAGGACGAGTACACAGCGGTCGGAACGGTGGTCGCGCTCAAAGGCGTAGCGCTCACCGCCGAGCTGCCTGGGGTCGTTCGCAAGATCCGTTTCGAATCAGGACAGGCGGTCAAGAAGGGCCAGCTGCTGTTGCTTCTGGATACCGGTGTCGAGCGTGCTCAGCTGGCGTCCGCGCGCGCTCAGCGTGAGCTTGCCAAGATTCAGCTGAAGCGCACCACCAAGCTCACGACGTCCGGCGTCGTCGCCAAGGCGCAGCTCGATTCAGCCAAGGCGCAGGCCAAGCAGACCAGCGCGCAGCTCAGCAATGTGCGGGCTGTGCTCGGTAAGAAGGCCGTCACGGCGCCGTTCAGCGGCCGGCTCGGGATCCGTGAGGTGGACGTCGGCGAGTACCTGACACCTGGCGCTCCGATCGTCACGCTTCAAGACCTGACGTCGGTGTACGTCGACTTCCGCCAGCCTCAACGCGCGCTGGCGGTTGTCTCCAACTCCGAACTCGAGATCGAGGTGACGACCGACGCATTCGGCAAGCGCAAGTGGACGGGCAAGGTGCACGCCATCGAATCGGCGATCGATACGACGACTCGTAACGTCCGCGTACGCGCGAAGTTCGACAACAAGGACGAGGCGCTAAAGGCCGGCATGTTTGTCGACGTACGCCTTCGACTTCCGACCAAGAAAAACGTGGTGGTCATTCCTGGTACGGCTGTTCAGTACGCACCGTACGGCGACTCCGTTTTCGTCGTCGCCGATCCAAAGGACGCCAAGGAAAGCGACGACAAGGGCGGGAAGATCGCCAAGCAGGTGTTCGTTCGCCTCGGCGAAAGGCGCGGAGACCTGGTGGCGGTCGAGTCAGGCCTCAAGGCGGGCCAGACGATCGTGACGAGCGGTGGGTTCAAGTTGAAGAACGGCGGTTCGATCGTGATCGACAACGAACTGGCTCCAGATGCGCGTGGGGCTCCCGAGCCCGAAGACAAATAGCGTGAAGAAGTTCACCGACATCTTCATCCGGCGCCCGGTGCTGGCGATCGTCGTCAACCTGGTGATCATCATCGCGGGGCTTCAGGCCGTTCGCAGCCTGACCGTGCGTCAGTATCCCGAGAACGAAAACGCTTCCGTGAAGGTAACGACGGTGTACGTCGGGGCGAATGCAGAGCTGGTGAAGGGCTTCATCACCACTCCGCTGGAGCGCGCGATAGCGGCGGCGGACGGCATCGATTACATCGAGTCGCAGAGCGCCCAAGGCCTGTCGACGATCACGGTACGCCTCAAGCTCAACTACGACTCGAACAAGGCGCTGAGCGAGATCAGCTCGAAGGTCGATCAGGTTCGCGGCGATCTCCCGCCTGAGGCTCAGGTTCCGGTTCTGAATATCGAGTCGGCCGACAGTTCCCGGGCGTCGTCGTACTTGAGCTTCTCGTCGGAGTTCCTCAAGCAGAACGAGATCACCGACTACCTGGTGCGGGAGGTCCAACCGAGGCTGACCGCCATCGAAGGTGTCCAGCGCGCGGACGTGTTGGGTGCTCGCACGTTCGCGATGCGAGTTTGGCTCCAGCCCAAGCGCATGGCCGCGTTCAACGTCAGTCCAGCCCAGGTGCGGCAAGCGCTTGCCGCCAACAACTACCTGGCGCCGATCGGAGCCACCAAGGGCGCTCTGATCCGCGTTAACCTGTCGGCGAACACGGATTTGTCCAGCGTAGAGGAGTTCAAGAAGCTGGTCATCCTGGAGAAGGATGGAGCCCTCGTGCGGGTCTCCGACGTGGCGGAGGTCACGCTGGGCGCCGAAGACTACGAGACCGAGGTTCGCTTCAGCGGGAAGACCGCGGTGTTCATGGGCATCTGGGTGCTCCCGAACGCGAACGCTTTGGACGTCATCGAGCGCGTGCGCGCGGAGATGGACGACATCAAGAAGGACCTTCCCGAACAGGTCGTGGCGACGGTGGCGTTCGACGGCACGAAGTACATCAAGAGCGCGATCAATGACGTCGTCCGCACGCTCATCGAGACGCTGGTGCTGGTCGTGTTGGTGATCTTTCTGTTCCTGGGCTCACTGCGGTCGGTGTTGGTTCCGATCGTGGCGATTCCCGTCAGCCTCATCGGCACGATCTTCTTGATGCAGCTGTTTGGTTTCACGATCAATCTGCTGACGCTGCTCGCCGTCGTGCTGTCCGTCGGGCTGGTCGTCGATGATGCGATCGTGGTCGTCGAGAACGTGGAGCGGAATCTACGCACCGGCATGACGCCAACGCAGGCCGCGATAGCGGGGGCGAGGGAGCTAGTAGGGCCGATCATTTCGATGACCGTGACGCTGGCGGCGGTGTACGCGCCGATCGGATTTCAGGGTGGTCTAACGGGGTCGCTCTTTCGTGAGTTTGCGTTCACGTTAGCGGGCGCAGTGACGATATCCGGCGTCGTGGCTCTGACACTGTCGCCGATTATGTCGGCGCGGCTGTTGCGCGAAGGCGACGATCAGCGCGGCCTAGCCAAATACATCAATCGCGGCTTTGACAAGGTGCGTGCTGGCTATGACCGGCTGCTACAAGGGTCGCTGCGTGCTCGCCCGGCGATGTACGTGCTCTGGATCGGGCTCACTCTAGCCGCCGGCGTGTTTTTCACGATGAGCGCCAAGGAGCTGGCGCCGAAAGAGGACCAGGGCGTGGTGTTCGGCATTGTCGATACTCCATCTAACGCCACGGTCGAGGCCCTGATGCCATCGATCGAGAAGGTCAACGAGCACTTCAACTCCACGCCCGAGACGCTCTACACGTTTCAGATCACGTATCCCTCGGGCGGGTTTAGCGGCATGGGGCTCAAGCCGTGGGACGAACGGGAGCGATCGGCGTCCGAGATCCTGCCCGAGGTTCAGAAGCGACTCAGTACCGTGCCGGGAGTGGACGTGTTTCCGATCCTTCCGTCGGCTCTGCCTGGCGGCGGGACGTTTCCGGTCGAGTTTGTCCTGACCTCTACCGCCGACACCGGGCAGATCTTAGGCTTTGCAGAGAAGCTCAAGGAGAAGGCGACCGCCAGCGGCATGTTTGCGTTTCCGCCGGTCATCGACGTCAAGATCGACCAGCCTCAGTCGGAGCTCGTGTTCGACCGCGATCGGGTTGCGGAACTCGGGCTGACGCTGCAGCAGGCCGCGTCGGAGGTATCGTCGGCGGTTGGCGGCAACTACGTGAACCGCTTCAGCATCGACGGTCGTAGCTACAAGGTCATTCCGCAGGTAAAGCGGCAGGACCGTCTCAACCCGGATCAGCTAAAGGACATCTACATCGCGACGCCCCAGGGCCAGCAGGTTCCGGTTTCGACGGTTGCCACTGTGAAAAACGTCGTGCGTCCGCGGACGCTGAACCGGTTTCAGCAACTGAACGCGGTCAAGTTGAGCGGCGTTGCGATTCGACCGCTGGACGACGCGCTGAGCTTCTTGGAGAACGAGTCTAAGGCGATGCTCCCCAAGGGCTATTCGCTTGACTACACTGGCGAGTCCCGGCAGTTGCGCAAGGAGGCCGACACGTTCCTGCCCGCGTTTGCACTGGCGATCGTGCTGATCTTTTTGGTGCTCGCGGCGCAGTTCAATAGCTTTCGAGATCCGCTCGTCATCCTCGCGGGCTCGGTGCCGCTCGCGATGTTTGGATCGCTGATCTTTACCTTTCTGAAGATGCCCGCGCCGGTTCCGTATTGGACAGATGGTTGGACCACGACGCTCAACATCTACTCCCAGGTAGGACTGGTCACGTTGATCGGCTTGGTTTCCAAGAATGGCATCCTGATCGTCGAGTTTGCGAACGAGCTCCAGCTTCAGGGCAAATCGAAGATCGATGCGGTCAAAGAAGCCGCCAGCACTCGCTTTCGACCGATACTGATGACGACGGTAGCCACGGTTGTCGGGCACTTTCCGCTCACGCTTGTCGACGGTCCCGGTGCGGCGGCGCGTAACAGCATCGGGCTCGTGCTGGTGTCGGGGATGGCGATAGGCACGCTCTTCACGCTGTTCATCATCCCGTCGCTGTACGTGTTGCTGGCTCAGGACCACGC
>JAUIKB010000382.1 GCA_030430975.1 Polyangia bacterium | reverse complement strand
CAACAGACGTGCCAGCGCAGCTGGCACACTCCATCGGCCGCTGGCCGTGAAATCGACGCGAGCGGTGACCGCTCGGGTTACAATATGACCGCTGGGGTCACAAAGGTCGTCGCCGCAGCGTGCGCCCGCTTGGCGCGTTTTCTGCAATCGAGATCGTCGTGAGTGTGAGCACCAAACCTAGGCACGGGACGTCGCGCTCGATTGCTCGCCAAATGGCCTGGGGATTTGGTGTGATCAGCTTCGTCGCAGTGGGGATGTGCGCGATGTTGGTCGGCATCATCTACGATGTTTCCGACATCGTAGATGCGATGCGGCGCGATGAAGCGTCGATTCGGCAAGGACGAGAGCTCGCAACTTCCGTTCGGGAGCTCTCCATCCACATCGCACACACCGTCATTGAAGCGGACGAATCCCACCTGGAACACTACGAGGAATGGCGGGCACGCGTCCGGAACCAGATCAAGCAGCTCTCGCCGCGTGTCCCACCCGCGGAGCGGTACCGGGTTTCGGCGCTCGAAGACAACACGAACCGTATGGACGAGCTACTCACTAAGTCCGCGCTGCCTGCTGCCCGACGCGGCGATATCCTAGAAGTCCGGCGGATACACCGTAAGCTGGACTTGCTAGGAGAGGAGGCGGCTCGTCACGCCGACGCCTTGGCGGGTACGACCACGTCCCGGATGGCGCTGTCCCATGCACGTGCGAGGACCTCTACTCGTCGAGGCCTGGTGGGCGGCGGCCTGTGCGCCGGTCTGATACTTGTGCTTTCGGTCGCGTTTACCGCGCACCTACGCAAAGCTGTACTAGCGCCGTTGTTGATCCTAACGAACGCTGCTCGCGAATTTGGCCGTGGGAATTTCAAGGAGCGTGTCGGAAGCATCGGCAGAGGTGAGCTCGCTGCGCTCGGTAGAGCTTTCGATCACATGGCGGACGAGCTCGCCCACCGAGAAGCCCGCCTCGTAAAGACCGAACGGATGGCGGCCATCGGGCAGCTCGCAGCCGGGGTCGCCCACGAATTGAACAATCCCATCGGAATCATTCGCGGCTACCTGAAAACCATGGGGCCGGAAGACGACGCAGAAGCCCTCAAGGAAGAACTCGCCATTATCGACGAGGAAGCCGGCCACTGTCAGCGTATCGCTGAAGACTTACTGTCCTACGCGCGCACGGCGGAGATCTCGATCGAGAGTGTACACCTAGGAAGCTTGTTGCGTGACACAGCCAGACGCTTTGAAAACGCAGCCGCGGATGGTTGTCAGGTCGACGTCCATGTACAGGATGCGTGTGTCGACGCCGACGGTGCGCGGCTTCGGCAGGTCGTCCTGAATCTCCTAATCAACGCCGGTCAAGCCGCACCAGCACACGCGCCGATCAGTCTTCGCGGACGACTGATCAGCGACGGCTATCAAATCGAAATCACGGACACTGGGCCCGGCGTGCCGGCTCAGGACCGCGCTCGGATCTTCGAGCCGTTCTTCTCGACACGGCGGGGCGGAAGCGGACTTGGATTGGCAGTCTGCCAAGGTATCGTCAGAGCCCATCGTGGCACGATCGAGGTCGTCGACCGGGACACAGTAGGGACGACGTTTCGCATACGACTGCCCCTAGAACATGGGCGTTCGTCGCAGCCGATCAGCGGACCTATTTTCGGCGGGTCAGATGACTAGCCAAAAACCGATCCTCCTCGTCATCGACGACAAAATGAACATGGTTCGCCTGATGGCTAAGGTCATGCGGCAGGACGCCACCGTGCATACCGCGCATTGCGGTGCGGCGGGACTGCGCATCCTGGCCCGGGAGCCGATCGATGTCGTGTTGTGTGACTTAAGGATGCCAGACATGGACGGACTCGACGTACTTCGCGCCTGCCGTCGGCTTCGCCCGCAGTGTGAATTCGTCCTTATGACCGCGCACGGCACCGTCGGCACTGCGGTCGAAGCGCTGAAGCTCGGCGCCTACGACTATCTAACCAAGCCGTTCGAGCCCGACGCTGCTCGATCGCTGCTCTTACGGGCACTCGCGAGAGCCGAATCGGCGCACCCGAACACCGACGGTCGTTTGGAAGTGCTTCCGGGAGTCATCGCGCGCTCACGCCCTATGCAAGAACTCGCAGACCTCACGAGGCGCGTGGCCGACAGCGATGCGACTACCTTGTTGTTGGGAGAAACGGGGACCGGTAAAGAGCGCATCGCGCGCGCTGTTCACGAACTCTCGCCTCGCGTTCATCAACGTTTCGTTGCGCTCAACTGCGCCGCGGTCCCGGCTGAGCTGCTCGAGAGTGAACTGTTCGGCTACAAGCGAGGGGCGTTTACGGGCGCCGTCGCCGAGCGGAAGGGTCTATTCGAAGAGGCGGATTGCGGTTGCCTATTCCTTGATGAAATTGGAGACTTGAGGCTCTCGCTGCAGGCGAAGCTCACGCGGGCGCTCGAAGAACGAGCGATCCGCCGGGTCGGCGATTCGATTGAACGTCCCGTGGATGTTCGACTGATTGCGGCCACGCACCGAGACTTGGAGTCGATGGCTCGAAATGGCACATTCCGCGAGGACCTTTGGTATCGGCTCAATGTGGCGGTTTTGCAGCTTCCGCCGCTTCGCGAACGGAAAGATGACATCGACCTCCTGGCGCACCACTTTCTCAGGCTCCAGACTGAACGTACGCCTCAGCGTACCATCAAGGGGTTCTCGACAGCAGCTCTTGAGGCGCTCATGGCCTTTGATTGGCCGGGAAACGTTCGCCAGCTTCGCTCTGCAGTGGAACGCGCCTGCATTGTAACGCGCGACGAGACCCTCGACCTCTCCGATCTGCCCCCGGAGTTGCTACGAGAAACCAACCTCATCGAAAACGACGCGTCGATTTCGCAGTGCACGTGGGCGGAAGCCATTGAACGTGGCCGCACGGACGCCGGCAAGCGGTACCTGGAAGCGCTGATGCGGCGCTTCGATGGGCAAGTCGGCCAAGCTGCGGCCCAAGCCGGCGTTGAACGGGAGAGTTTCTATCGCTTGCTGCGAAAGCACGACGTCGATGCTGCTGAGTTTAGAGTGGCAAGCACTCCTACTCCCGAGTAACCGTTCCGGTTACTCTGTGACCCAGCGTGTCACTCGCCGTTGGTCCAATTCAGCCCGCACCCCTACGGTTCCATCAACAGAAACGACACCGTGTACTCACCCGCGCTCGTGTCGCTGTCGACGGCGACGATGTAGCCGGCATCCGACGGTGCGAGTCGAAAAAGCGTTTCCCCACCTGGATTCGAAACTCGTATTCGCGCTCACCTGCCGGCAGTAGCCGATAGTAGATCTGTGGATGTTCAAACGTCCACGCAACCTGACCGCTGCCGCAAGTGAGCTTCGGATGTGCGTCCCCGCCCCCGACTGTGGTGGCGCTTAGCGTGAGCGCGTCATCTGTCACGGTGATGGGTATGGCGTCGGCGCAGCTCAGACCTTGTGGAGTCGGTCCTGCATCGGCTCCGCCAACGCCCTGACCTTCACCGTCGCTCTGAGCGTCGGTTCGGCCTCCACATGCCGTCAGGGTCACTACAAGACAGATCGCGACTGATCTCATGCCCGGAGCATGCCCTGTCCGGCGCTGAACGCTATTACAACAATCTGCACGGACCGTTAGCCAGAGTCGAATGATCGCGAGACGTCGCGGTTTCAGTGAGCGCTCTTACAAGCAGCCAGGCACTCGTCCCGACGTGCCACGCATGTCTCTTCGCTCCACTTGGTGTGGGCGTTCACGTGGCAGTCGTGCACCAAGCTACTGGCGCCGTCGGCGTGATCGGGCTCGTGGCAGATCTTGCCGAGTTCTTCACATACGGGTTTGGAATCCCCATGGTCCGAACTGGCTGGCGGGACAGTTGAGCTGCAAGCGGTGGCTCCTAGCAGCGCGGCGATAATGATGTATCTCATTGGCTGGATCCAAGCATTAGTCATTCAGAGCCTACATGCTCGGCGGCGCGCCGCTGCAGCTCCTTCACTTGTTCGGCGTCGCTGATGGTCAGGTCGATTGTATTGCCGTTGGTCTTGGATTGAACGCCCTTAAGATAGAGCGGACATCCAGGCATGCCCTTGTGGCCCTTGGTGCGCGCGTATGCCAGATGGCACCGCACGTGCGCGGCCGCGGCAGCCACGTTCACATCCTTGGCCAGCGTCAACGTGGCGCCACTCGGAGTCGGCTGAGACGCCACAACGTTTCCCAAAATCGGGCACACGGCTCGAGTCTTAGGCGGAAATGAGGCGCATTCGGCCTGCTCGAATCCTTCGAGTGCTTTGGCGGCGGCTAGATGTTCGGCGGCATGGGTTTTATGGCGCTCCGCGGAGCGTTGGTGGTTCTCCGTAGGATTGTAATATGTCTCTGCGAACTCATACTCTCCAGCTCGGATGGCCTGCCCGACCTCCGCATCTGGATCGTATTGATCCGCGTGGTGTTCGCTCTCTCCTTCTTCGTGAGCAGCCGCGGCTCGATGTTCATCCGCGCTCATGTCGTCGGGACGTGTGCCTGGCGTCGCGCACCCAGGCACGACCAGCACCGCAAGTCCGGCGGTGGCGAGGGCAGCCATAAACTGGAACCGTGGTCGGGAACTATTGCGTTGGGTCATGCCGAAAGCCAAAAGCAACCAACGTGCCAGCCGGCGCGTGGGTAAAAGGCAGCCTACTTCGACCCGCATGGACCTTGGCTGTCGAAGATTCGAGAGCGCTCAAGAATACTCTCAGTCGCCCGGCAGACTTTCGATCCAGGCCTTGACCGCCGCTAGCCCGACCATGTCTACGCGCTCAGTTCCAACTGGCGGCATCGAACCTAGGTCCCGGTTCGAGTTCCGGACGTAGATTTGACTCTTCGCTGGTAGCCCCGGTGCAACGGAAACCACCGTACCCTCGAAGTCGTGTTTGGTCGGCGCGCCGATCGCGGTTTCGTACAACAGCGTCTGCTCGGGAGCAGCGTCGCCAACCCGAAGCTGCATGCGAAGGGCGTACTTGTCCTGGAGGAAATGCGAATCCACGTGGCAATGACCGCAGTTCGCGTGGAGGTAGCCGAGTGCGGCTGCTGTTGCTTCAGACCCGGGCACCGCGAACGCTGGCGGAGTCTCCGAGAATTTGCCAGCTGCGTCCAGGGCGGCAACATCCGCCGGACTTAGCTGGACCGCAGAAACGCCTAGGAGCAAGTCGCGAGCCCCAGCGTGACAGTCGTAGCATCCGTCCCGCGAAGGGATGTCATGGCCAGTGCCGGCGGCGTCGACTTCTCCCATCGGGACAGCATCCGCATCGCTGCCGTCAGGCCGCCAGCGATAGGCTATGTATTGCCAACCGTCAGGCGCATCGCTCAGCTTCCGAATCAGACGCGTTTCGACGGGCTTACCCCCCACCCAAAATTCTTTCCAGGCAGAAGTGCCGATCGGGAAACGCCATGCGTCCATATCCGCCGTCTCGATTGAGGCACCCGGGGGAATCAACAAGTACCGACGTTTCGTTGACCCGTCGGACCACAGCGGGTACCGGACGTCGTACTCGACAATGTCGTCCGCGAGGGTGCGCGCGTCGATGTCTGCATACAGACCCGACGCCGAAAGGGTTGTCGGACCAACGAACTCACCCGGCGGCGCCGTCACTACCTGGGCACCGCTACTTCCGCCTGAGCCAGCGCCGCCCCCCGCCCCGCTACCGCCCGCACCGAATGAGCCCGCCGAACCGCCTGTCGCTTCGGTTACATCTTGAGCCGGCTCGCTGCAGGCCAAGGCGCAGGCCAGCACGGAAGCGATGAGAACGGTGCGCATAGTGAACTCGATCAGAACCAGAACCGAAGCCCGCCTACCGCTTGTAGGTCAGAGGCTGATTCACCCGAAGCTTCGCGCAATTCGGCTGTCTCGCCAAATGAGCGCTTCCAGGACACACCGATGTACGGTGCAAACTCTCTCATGAACTCGTGGCGAAGACGTAGCGCGGGTTGAACATCATTGAAGCCGCCACCAACGCCGAACTCGGGCACCGCCTGAACCGCAGAGTTGGCTTCGAAACT
>JAUIKB010000381.1 GCA_030430975.1 Polyangia bacterium | reverse complement strand
GTGTCGAACCTCGTCACTGACTGCCTTCGCGACAAGCCAGCACGCGGTTTCATCCGCCTGCTGTCGCACGAGTCGACCGCTCAGCTCTGCGAACGCCTGTGACGCTCCGAGTTCGCGCCGTGCGCGCTCTACCCACCGCGCGCTGATTCGTCTTCGAACGTCCGGCTCGATTTGCTCAAGCGTCGGATCCGAAAGCTCCGCGATCGCTCGGACCTGGCGAAGATGCGTCGGTCGCTGACCAGTCGCTTCGGTCACAAGATCGGCACGATGCACGAGCAGCCGACCGGCGGCATGTCTTCCGCGCACACCCAAAACCGCGGGTCTTCGCACTCGTCGGCCGACTTCGGCGCGTTTTCGTCGCACCGGCAGCTGATGTATTCCGGCTGATACTGCTCGCACTGAAACTGCGCGGTGTGCTGGCAGTCTTCAGGTTTGAGGGGCCGTTCGTCGTCGCACTCACACACCGGAACGATCGTGTTCGTACCGTCCCAGCCTGAGCGACAGTCGTTCGATTGCCCGGTGTTCAAGTCGATGCACTGACACCGAAACTGCGCTGGGTTGGGACAGTCCGTCGGTTCGTCAAGTGCGTTCGAATCACACCGACAGTTGGTCGGGGGGCTGTAGTTATCGCATCGAAACTGGCGCGGACAATCCAGCGGCTGCGGCGGTGTGGCGCTGCCATCCGCTGGAGCCGCGTCGTCACCGCCATCTCGAGCGCCGGCGGTGCCGCCTGAGCCCGTACCCCCGGAGCCAGCACCGGAGCTAGAGCCCTCGGTTTGCCCGCAGGCAAGAGCAGCTCCCGAAGCGATCACTGCGGCGAAAAGCTGTTGCGCGTTCCACGAAGCCATATGATTTGGGCTCTATTGCTCGAGTTCGATGCGCAACACGCGCGCGCCACTTAGTTCGTCATGAGAGACGGTGGTCTTGCTGAGAGGTTGGCCGTCCAGCTCGAGGGCAGCGACCGTCAGTCCGGCCGCTGGAGCGCGGTTGGTTTCGATCACCAGGTCGCCTCCATCGCGTTTGAGAACCATGCGCCGATAGCGGGGCACCGACACGATATAGCGGTCTGTTCCCGATACTGGATACAGGCCGGCGCCAGCGAATAGTAGCCAGGCGCTCATCGTGCCGCCGTCGTCGTTGCCGGGCAGTCCGTCGGTGCCCGTTCCGTAGGATTGGGATATCACCCAGTCGACGGCATCGTAGCTTTCATCAGGGTGACCCCAGGCGGCGAACAGAAACGGTGCGTTGATGTTCGGCTCGTTGGATTGCCAGTAGTGCGTACGTTGCCCGAGCAGCGGTACGTCATCTTTGGAAGCGACGAAGAAGTCGCGCAACCGTTTCAGCGCCGTCTCCTGGCCGCCGAGCGTTTCGGCCAGCCCTGCCGGGTCATGCGGCACCATGAATAGGTAGTGCCAGGCGTTGCCCTCCACGTACTGTTCGCTCATACGGTCCGGATCGCCTGGCGGTCCGAAGTCGCCATCAGTGGTTTTTGCGCGAAAGAAGCCGGTTTCCTTATCGTAAACAGCCGCGTAGTTCGTGCCGCGTTCCGATAGCTCGTCGGCGTCTTTGGTCTGTTTCAGTCGACCCGCCCAGGCTCCGAGCGCGGCGTCGGCGATGGCGTACTCCTGGGTTTTTGATACGGAGCCGTTGCTCGCTTCTTTGGGCACGAACCCGTGTTTCAGGTAGTCGGACAAGTCGCTGTCGCGGCCCCCGACCGGGCCTGGGGATAGCTCGTACGCAGCGCGCCGCGCGAGCTGATAGGCGGCCATCTCGTCGTCGAACGGAACGCCCTTTTGGGCGGCTTCGGCCAGCACGATTTCGCCCGGCGAACCGATCATCGTCTTCGAGTCGCCATGCCCGATGCCCCAGACCGGCACGGCGCCGCCTTCGTCTGCCATGTCGACTAGCGAGCCGACAAAGTCAGCGTTGCGCTCGTGCTCCATCAGCATCCACCAGGGATGTAGCGTGCGATAGGTGTCCCAGAGTGAGAAGTCGTTGAACCGCTCGCGTTTTCCTGTGGCGACGTCCCCCATCGCGTTGACGAACCGGCCGTCGACGTCGCTGGTGAGCGTCGGCATTTGAGCGGCGTGGTACAGCGCGGTCGCCATCATGGTCGTATCCCGCTCGCTGGCGCCGTGAATCTCCACGCTATCGGTGACGTCGCGCCAAGCTGCTTCGGCGTTCAGACGCATTGAGTCGAAGTCGAAGTCCGGTGCCTCGGCTTTGAGGTTCTTTGCGGCGCCGCCGGCGTCGACGAAGCTCACCGCGACTCTGAGCGTCACCGTCTTGGTACCGGCTGGGAAGGCGAACCATGCGCCGAGCGGCGTCCCTTCTTCTCCGTCCGGACTGGGCGTACCGCTCACGTTGTCACCGCCGGGCGCTAACCCGACCTCGTCGAAGGTGCCTGTGGCGGCGGGCTTCACATCGAGTACTCCGCGTGTGTACACGTCGTACCCGCCTGCGCCGCCGCTCATGTTGCCGAAGTGTTCGACGTGGCTGTCGAAGCTGCCGTTCGGATCGAGTTTGGCGTCGGCAGCGGGAATTTTGCCCTCGAGCTTTTTCGCCAGATCGAGGACCAGCACCGGTTCGTCATCGTTTGGGAACGTGAAGCGGAACAGCGCCGCGCGACGCGCGGCAGTGATCTCGACGCGGATGCCATCGTCGAGGGTGGCCGCGTAGTAGCCGGGTTGAGCGACTTCGGTAGCCTTGTCGAAGGCTTGCATGTGACCGGCTTGGGTTCGCTTGGCTTCGGTCATGCCCAGCGTAGGCATTAGCCCCATGGTGCCGTAGTCGGGGACGCCGGTGCCTTCGAAGTGAAGAAGCGAGAAGCTACCGATCAGCGGGTCGTCGGCGTAGTATCCGGCGCAGTGATAGAAGCCGACGGCGCCGCTCTTGGTGCGCGTGTCGGGGCTCGGATGGATCATCGCGAATGGCACCGTCGGTCCGGGGTAGGTCGAACCCACCGCGAACCCCACGCCGGCAGTGCCGATCATGGGGTCGATAGCGGAGAACAGGTCGACCCGCTCGGGCACCGGGTCGTCTTGGGGTGTTGTGCTCGTGTCCTCACCGTCACCGCCGCCACATCCGGTGAGCAGGACCGCGATCAGTCCCAGCGACTTGAGCGTGCCGCGTGGTGCCATCATGCGTGAAGAGTACCGGTTTCGCGCGCCGAGCGCTAAGCCGCGAATCGGGCGGCGTGCGGTCGAGTTGGCGTGCTCACTCGTGGCCCACGGAGCGCGGATGGATTTTGACGCCCCAAACCAACGCTATTTCAAGCCAAGTCGCGTCAACAACCGGCCAAGATAGGTTCGGTCCAGTCCAGCAAGCCGCGCGGCCTCGGCTTGGTTGCCGCCGGTCTGTTCCAGTGCGGCGGTCAGGTACAGCCGGGAGAATTCGTCGACGATGCGGTCTTTTTGTTCTGCGAACGGCAGGCGTGGGTCGATCAGTCCGCGCAGCGCTCGCCGCAGGGCCGCGTTATCTGTGCGTGGATCGGCGGGCAGCTCACCCAGGGCGGCGAACGCCTGCACGGTGTTGCGAAGCTCGCGCACGTTGCCCGGATAGCTGCGCGCTTTGAGCGCTTCCAGAACCGCAGGCGGCAGATCGATGCCTTCGGTTCGCGCGAAGTGCTCGGCCAGGATCGGCACGTCGTCGATGCGTTCGCGCAGCGGGGCAACAGCGAGCTGTACGATAGCTAGCCGAAAGTAGATGTCCTGGCGAAATCGGCCGGCTTCGATTTCATCCTTCAGATCGCGGTTGGTCGCGGCGATCACTCGCACGTCTACTAATGAGGAGCGATCGGCGCCGAGCGCCCGGACCTCACCGGATTCCAGGGCGCGCAGCAGCATCGGTTGGAGCGTGAGCGGCAGTTCACCAATTTCGTCAAGGAATAATGTGCCGCCGTTTGCGGAGACGAATGCGCCAGGTCGCGCATCGGTTGCGCCGGTGAAGGCGCCCTTCTTGTGGCCAAATAGCTCGCTGGCGATCGCTTCGGGGGCCAGGGCGCCGCAATTCAGCGCGACGTACGGATGATTGCGGCGCTCTGAGCCATCGTGCAACGCCCGCGCGACGAGCTCCTTGCCTACCCCAGACTCGCCCGTAATGAGTACGGTGACGTCCGAACGTTCCAGTTTTTCCAGCCGAGTGAACAGCTCGCGCATGGACGACGAGACGCCGACCAGGCCGCGATAGCTCGTTCCCTCGAACGTTGACGGCGCGCGGTATGCGCCGCTGAGCGGCTCCAAGAGGAGCTCCACGTCGTCGGCGAGTTGGAGGCGCGAGCCAACAGCTAGCACGACGCGCTCGATGCGCTGACCCAGGTAGTACGTGCCGTTACTGCTGCCGAGATCCTCCGCGGTGATTCCGTCGGCGCTGACGGTGAGTTTGAGGTGCCGGCGCGAAACATTGGGGTGCGTGACGACTAGGTCAGCGGCGCCTGACGTGCCGATGACGACGCTGTCTTCGGCCAGCGCGAGTTCCGACGGCATCGTGCTCGCGCCAATGACTCGAAGCCGGGTCGCGACGGGCGCGGCACCGGCTTTGAGAATGATGACCTCGGTTTCGTCATCGTGCGGTTTGTTCCGGCGTCCTCCCATCCGCCAGAACAACCTATCACGACTAGGGGTGGCGCTTGCGCCCCATCGCGACCACTGCTGCCGCCGCGACGAGTAGCCAGCTGCTCGGTTTGGAGTTGCGTGAAGGTGCCGCGCTGCATCCGCTCTGTTGAGAGGGATCGAAGCCAGCGTCGAGGTCCGTGCCGGCATTGGCTTCGCCAGAAGGTGATTCAGCCTCGATGCCGGGGCCGACGACTCCAATGCCTGCCGGGTCGGCGCTTACGTCTGCACCGTCCATTGCGGGGCCAAAACCGGGACCGTTGCCACCTGCGCCACCGCCCGTCCCGCCGCCACTTGTGCCGCCGGTGCCATTGCCGCCAGTCGATGCCCCGCCGGTGCCATTGCCGCCGCTGTTGGTACCCCCTCCGCTGGAGGAGCCACCGCTGTTGGTTCCCCCGCCGCTGGAGGAACCTCCGCTTGAGGTTCCGCCGGAACCGCTTCCGCCGGATGCGGTTCCGCCACTGCTCGTGCCGCCATTTGAGGATCCACCCGTCCCTGCGCCGCCGTTTCCGGTCGCAGCAACGGCCAGTACGGCACCAACGTCGATGACCACGTTCGCCGAGACACCGCCGCCGACGGCGCTGCTCAAGAGGTTGAGCCGCAGGTCAGCGCCCGCGCTGTCGGCGAAGGGATCCAGTTCGGCGGATAGGTTGCCGTTGAGATCGACCACGCCGGAAAGGTCGATGGACGGGACGTGGGATCCGGGGGCGAATACGAGATTGTTCACGGCGGAACTCGCCAGCCGCAGGTTCACAGCGCCGTCCAGACTCACGCTGCCGCCGCCATTCAGTCGGAAGACGGTGTTGTTCAGCAAGTCGACACGCGAGCCGTCCAACGACAGAAGACCGGCGTTGACGGCCGCGTAGACCGATGCGGCCGCGTTGGCGTCGAAGATATTGTTTCGCGCGGTGAGCATGCCGGTGTTCGCATCGATGCCTGTGTGCACGCTGCTCTGAGCGGTCAGGCCGAAGAACCGATTCGCATCACAGAGTACATCGCTGACCGAGCCCGACAGCAGCGCGCTGGCTCCGATCTGCACAACCGCGCCCGAATGAGCGCGTAGGTCTTTGAAAACTGGGCCCTTTTAAAAGAGGGCCTCAGGGTTCTCAGAAGTCTGAGTGAGTAGATGGCGGAGCGGACGGGATTCGAAACCACCCGAGCGCTCCAGCATGGCCCGTTACGGCCCGCAAACACGCATTCTTATGTTCAAAGGCGGACCAGACTTACCCATAAAGGGCTCCTCCTGGGGGTAAAACCTGGGGGTGGATTTTGAACCTGCGACCACTGTTGTCGGTGGACGAAAATTGCTCACTCGTGAAGATTGTAGCCCTCAGAGATTTGAGAGGGGCTCCAATGTACAAGCGGGAGCATCGCACTGTGTGGGTGCGGTTTTGAGCTGCAGTTG
>JAUIKB010000380.1 GCA_030430975.1 Polyangia bacterium | reverse complement strand
ACCGGCGATGCCGGCTCCACCACCGCGCCCGACTCGACCACCACGACCGCGGGCACCGGCGGGGGCGGCGGCACCGGCTCTGGCGGCACCGTGACCTTGGAGTCGGACTCGCTGACGAACCCGTTCCGGGTCACCAGCTGCTCCACGCCCCGCGAGACCACGGTCACCCTGACCGCCACGGCCACCACCGACTCGGTGACCATGAGCGTCTCGGCCACCGACGGCAAGGGCTCGATGTCGGTGAGCGTCCCCCTCGGTACCGAACGCCGCATACTCACGCACTACGACTGGGATACCCAGCTCGCTCGAGTTTGGGTGTTCGACCCTTCGACCTCTCGTGGCGCGCTCGGTAGTGCCGACCTGGTCGAGTCGTGCAGCTCAGCGCCGACCGCTTCGCCTCGCCACTTCTCGAGCGCCGCGTTCGTAATGAACGGTGCCGACGTCGCCGCCGTCGTTGACGACGATGTTCGCATCGCCACCTCGAGCGCGGCGCTTGGTTACAACGACTGACCGCTCGCCAGAAGGAAGCGCAGGGAACGGCCATGCATTGACCGGGCTTGGTGACTCGTCCGAATGCGGCTAGCCTGGAATCATGATCACGTCGCCCCGCTCGTTCGCCCTAGGTGCGCTCACCCTGTTCCTCTGTGTGCCGCGACCATGCGCGGCGGAGGACTTCCATCCTTCAGATGAACGCGCCGGCCGCATTGCAGCAGAGGGTGGCGGCGCTCTGGCGGGCACGGTGGTCGGCGGCTTGGCTGGTGGAGGGCTCGGATGCCTGTTCGATGGAGGCAACGATCGCGAATGGGGCTGCTTGGCACCCGGACTGATAGGCGCGGGAATCGGAGCGACGGTGGGGATTGGCGCTGGCGTGTATCTTGGTGGGAACTTGAGCGGCGCGAACGGCGGGCTTGGCTGGACGATCCTCGGCGAAAGCATCGGGCTCGCCGCAGCGATCGCGACGCTCGTGATCTCGGAACTCAAACCGTCCCCACTCCTGATCGGGACGCTGGCCTATCTGATGCCGGTCGCCGGCGCCATCATCGGCTACGAGCTTTCGACGTCCGTCAGAATCGAGGCGACCGATGACTCAAGCGCGCCGTTGACCGGATCTGGATTCGGTTTCGTTTTCTAGTTGCTTGCACGGACCCGCGCCAATGCGTGGTCTGCGAGGCCGCCCACCGAACCACGTGGGTGAATGGCGCCGCCCAGCACGGTTGGCCGATGCGTGCCGCCGGCTGACGGTATTCGCGACGCTAACGTGCCGAATGCCTGGGGCGGCGCTTGAACGCTGTCGTAAACGGCTTGTTTCGTCGCATTCGTTGCGTTGAAATGCGGCCGGCGCACACTCGCCTCCGCCAACCGTGGCCCACATGATGTTCAGCTGTTTGACGCCCAACAAGAACTCGTCCCACTTGATCGTGCTCGCGACAGCCTGGTTGCTAGCGAGCGCCTGCAAGAAGCAACGGCCTGAAGCGTTCCACGACGCGGCGTCGGTGTATTGGCACCCCCCAGCACTCGCGGCGTGTTCAGCCCCATGTCGCCAGCTCAGCTGGCCCGTGTCGATCGAAGCTGCCGAATGGGTGAGCGATTCCATGGAGGCAACCGGCACCGTCGCCGAGCTCTCGGGCGGCACGAAATGCCAACTGATCGCCCAGCAGCGAAACGGCAAGTCACGTATCCAAAGCACGGTGCGCGTGGTGTGCCCGAAGGGCGTTGTGTTCATGAGCCTGCACGAAGACCTGTCGAAAGGCGGCATGCACGAGATCTGGGATACCCGCTGCAAGACCGTCGAGACCAAAGACGGTGACGGCTATCGGGTCGATCTGCGGTGTCGTCCGCATGGCCCGTCCACGGCGACTCACACGCTGACGACAGACCTCGACAAGCGTACTGGCGAGATCCATCGCGGGCAGGTTCCCGGCTACAAGATCGCGTTCAAGCTGGGACCCTCTGCAAAGGTCAAGACGCAGCTGCGTCCGTGACGGAGCCCTGCGCTACGGTGCACCTGTCCGTCCTGGGAAGCGTCACCGATGCCTCGGGCTCGTCGCGGCGGTCGCGATCTCGGAACTCATCGGCTACAAGCTGTCGACGTCCGTTCGCAACCAAGGCGACCGATAACTCCGGAGCTCCGTTGACCGTATCCGGCGCCGTTCTAGTTTAGTTGCACGGAGCTCACCGGCATGTGCGAGTAGCTCGGCTAGAAGCCGATCGGGCGACGGATCGTCCCAGGCATCAACCGACGCATCGCCCGAAGGTACTGGTCCATCGGATGGTCGCCGAACCGTCGCTTCCGGCGCCGCACTGGGTCACCGCCACGGTTGAAGTGCATTCTCTGCTTGTCCATGTAGTGCCACCGTCCGACGTGCTTCCAGCGGCGCGCGATCACCGGCAGTCGTGCCACCCGGTCCCGATGATTTACGACTCGATGCGTGCGTTTGCCGAGCCCCAAGCGACTGTAGAGCGCAGCGAACTTCTTATCGCCGGCGCGAGGAGCTCCGTATGTGTAGAGCCCGGTAATCGTGATGCCATCGAGCTTTAAACGAAGCGCGGTTAGAGTCGCCACCGCGCCGCCAAGACTGTGCCCGGCCAGCCACAGGCGCCGACCGGAGACGAGATGGCGACGTAGCGATGCCTTCACTCGTGCGTACACGGACTCGCTGGCTCTATAGAAGCCGTTATGGAGCGCCATCCGCTGGCCCCAGGGGTTGCGCTTTTTCCGTATCTGGAAATCATTGAACCAGTCCTTGAAGCTGGCGCTGCCGGGAAACGCGACCACCACGACGGATCGATTGACGAGGATTGAGACCTGCGTGTCCGTGTTGCGCCGGCGCCCTCCGCTATTGATCCGCGCTACCTCCCGGAGCCCCAGCTCGCCGAAGCGAGCGCCTCGATTGGCGCCCTGGCCGCTGGCCTGAGTTGCCAACGCCAGCAGGTACGTGTTGTTCCAACTAGGCCGCGCGCCGTTCCCCGCTTCAAACTCGTCAAAGCCACGAGCGGCTGCAGCGGGTGTGAGAGTGCTAACGGCCAGTAGTGCAAGCAGTGCGGTACGTCGCTTCATGGTGTGGTCCTTTCGATGGGCGAGGTTGAGGTCAGCGCGGTCACATGCGGGGGTCGGATTGCGTCCCGGAGGCTTGCAGCGCTGCGTCGATCGCGTCGGCCAGTGCCGACGGCTCGCCGCCGGTCACCTGCTCGCCGCCGACAAAGAACGTCGGGGTAGCGTCGACCCCGAGCTTTTCGGCCTCGGCGATATCCGCGTCGACGGCCTTGCCCGGACGTTCACTGGACATGCAACCTGATATCTTGGCCGCGTCCAGCTGGGCGGCTGCGATCCAATGCGCATCCGGCATCGCGGCGAGATCCGCGCCGGCAGCAGTCGCGTCGACGGCGTTACCATCGAAGGCAGCGATCGTCCGCCACAGCGGCCAGAACTTTCCCTGCTCTTGAGCGCACTGCGAGAGTTCCGCGAGGCCCCGTGCGCGGTCGTGGAAATCCAGCGGAAGGTGTCGGTAGACGAACCGGACGCGGGTTCCGTATCGCTTCATGAGTTGCTCGACCTCGTCTGCCGCATCCGCGCAGTAAGGGCACTCGAAGTCAGCGAACCAGGAGACCGTAACCGGAGCGCTTTGAACGCTCCGAGGCGAATACGCCGGCACGCTCAGTGGCTCCGGCGGGGGTAGCAACACGGGGAGCCGAACATCGACCCCGTGCTTCTTGCGCAGCTCGGCGTCGAACTGGGCGAGCACGTCGCCCACGGCGTCCTCTTTGTATGCGGACAGGACAGCGCTCTTAACACTCTCAAACGGAGGTGCGTCATCAGCTCGGTTCTTCTCATAGTAGGCAAGCAGCGCTTCATCCGTGGGCGCGAGCTTCTGGACCTTCGCGCTCTGCTCCTGCAACAGCGCCTCCGCACTGACACCGCGCGACCGCGCTTCGACATCGATCAGACGTTCATCGACCACGTCCCGGATCGCGCTCGCTCGAGCATCCGCGACCGCTCGGCAATACGCAGTACGGGCACGATCCTCTTCGAGCTGGAGTTCAGGACCGAGTTCGTTCGCACGCACCTTGGTTCCACCAACGACAGCGACGACTTCCTGCGGAGCAAGCGGGAGCTTGGTCGCATCGCAGGGGAAAGCTTGAGGGCCCTGCGGGTCGTGTTTCGCACCGCGCGAAGCAGTAGCATCGGCAGCGTCACCGGCAGGGTTCGAGGCGATACCCGCAACGAACGCGAGCGTTGCTGCGACGGCAAGCGCCGGCAGGCCGACGCGGCGGGGGGCCGCGGGGGCGGCGGAGGACTTGGGGAAACGGAACGGACTGGTCATGGAAACCTCGGATTCGAGAAGAGATAGGGAAGGCTTGCGATCGGAGCGCGCGCGGGCGGCACGCGCTCCGATCGCTTGGGATCAGTGGTGCTCAGCGCCCGCTACCACCGTCCTCGTCGGCGCCGTCGACGACTTCAGCTACGCACACGCCCGCCGCGGCGACACACTTGCCGACGCCCTGCAGGAACGCTTTACGCGCCTGTCGGCAGCCGTTCGTACGATGTTTCGAGACACAGGCGGAATGGCAGGCGCGCTTCGACTTACGACATGACGAAACGGTGCCGCGCTTGTCCTGACGGCAGTTACGTCGCGCCTTGCGAAAATCGGAAGCGCAGCTACGTCGGCACCGTCGCTTGGCGCGTCGACTTCCCGAGCAGCTGGCCTCGCAGCGCGCTTTGGCGCGTCGCGCGTCACCTTTGCAGTCACGCTTTTCGCCGCGCGCCGATTTCTTGCAACCACGCTTGGCCTTGCGGCAGCCCTGATTGCAACTGCGCAGTTGCTTGCAGGCGGACCGGGCCGCCTTCCATTTTGTCTTCAGCTTGGCGTCTTTGCACTTCTTAATAGCGTCGGCGCACTTGCTCGCCGCCTCGGCGTCGAGGCCGGAGTCCGCGTATGCAGCAGTCGAAGTCATGGTCGCCGCCGCCAGGGCGCCGGCAGTCATCCAGTTCTTGAGTTGGTTCAACATATTATCCTCGTTGTTATTGCGCCGTGGCGCGTATGGAGAGTTCTACGAAACGAGGTGTAAAAGCTCCCGTGAACTGAGGGTGATCAAGTCGTGACGTGCGGTCTGAGCGATGAATCCGCCTGCGTTCTGCGCACACGATTCACGGTTTGATCACCGTCTGCTCACGAACGGAATCGCCCAGCGCGCCAAGCACTTCGGAGTCGAGCGGGCGGGTCGGTGTACACTGAGCGGATGGGGCGTTCACGCATCCCAGCGACCGCTATCGGTCTGGGCATCGCAAGCGTGGCTGCTTGTAGCGAGGTCGGCAGCGCCGGCTTGGCGGGCGCGAGTGGCTCACCTGCTGGAGGTCAGTCAACCGGCGGCAGCCCAGATGCGTCCGGTGGCATGCAGTGGGCTGGCGGTTCCGCCGGGACGGCGGCGGGAGCAGGCGGCGGCTCTGCCGGGACGACAGGCGGAGCAGCGGGACGCTGTTGATGTACGCCGGCGAATTCGACCCGGGGGGCGGAAATAGCGCGACCCACCTCGCGTCCACGGCCTTTAGCGGGTCGCCGAGCGGCCTGAATTCCTGGTTTCGCCGTGCGGCGGCCAATCCGATGCCGGGCACGAACGCCGCCTACCCATCCGACGTCGCTGTCGACCCGCAAGGCACGGTGTATGCTCTATCGTATTTGCCGGAGTCGCCTGGTCAGTGCACCGAACTACTGCGCTTTGACAACGGCGTCGGCGCCCCGCCGACGAACCTTCGGGTCGGTTGCGTTGGAAACTACTCGAAGCTCCAGTTCTCGTCCGCCGGCACGCTGTATTTGCTCGCCTCGACGAGTGGCCTGCAGCTACGTGTCGGCGTAAGCGCCGATCGCGGCCAAACCTGGATGTGGAACGACGTCCCGGTGGTCGGACTGCCGAGCGGCGACGTGAGTGTGTTCGCCCCCACGCCGACCAAGCCGTATACGAGCCCAAACGTCTTCGACCCGAACATCGTCCGGGTCTACCCGACACGAAAGGATCGCGAGACGAAG
>JAUIKB010000379.1 GCA_030430975.1 Polyangia bacterium | reverse complement strand
CCTCATCAAGTGTTTTCGCGACGAAGGCGCCGAACGCCTCAAACAGAATCGTGCGCTGGGTTAGCAGGATCTCGTCGGCGCCAGCGTAGATAGGATGCATCGCTACCCACGTCAGCATATTGGGGTCGCGCTTGCGCATCCGCTCGTACACGGTGGGGACGAGCAAGAGATCGTTCGTGTAGCCCTCCGTGTAACTCTTCAAAGTCGTCGCCGTGTCCGAAAAGGTCACCGGGACGGGCGCTGCGAATCGCCGCTCTTGTCGTATGAAGAACTCGTTACCCGCGACACCGTGCTGAGCGGGCGGCACCCCGGTAAACGCAGTTGACCACGCGATCATCGTGGTCGACGGCAGCGACGCTAGAAACGTCTCGTTCAGATGCGCATGCGCAAGGTCGCTGTCGTTTCCGAACAGCAATCGACTGAGCCCCGGCAGCTTTCCCGCTTTTAGTTCGCGGTACAGGATTCGCCGACCGAGGCCGTCGATCGCGAGCACCAAAAGCCGCGGCCGAGCCTTAGGACTGTTGTCCGGCGCGTCGTCGGGGCGGTCGCGCAATTCTCGCGAATCGCCCGCCACGACCACCTTCGCAGCCTGCCAGCAGCCTGCGTTCGTGAGGCCGAGCAGGCTCAAACCGAGCCAGATTCCGAGCCTCGTCATTCGCGAAGCTTAGTCTAGCCGCACAAACGCTTCCGGCGACAGGATTCGGAACGTGAACGACTCGGTGATGAAGAGTCGAACCGTATCGCCCACGTGGCTCTCGAACCCGATGCTCACGTCCTGACCGAGGCAGAGGCTAAAGTCGCCACCGCGTTGGGAAATGATGAAGCCACCGGATACGGACGGGCTGTGCAACAACGGCCCGCCGAGGATCTTCTCGACGCGCTTCAGCGGCGGATACGTCGATACGTCACCGAGCAGGTGCTGATACTCCTTCGGCCCTAGAACCATCGCGTACGGCCCCTCAACTCCGGCCGCTCGCAGCGCTACGATTGCGGCCGCAGCCGTGTCGGGAAGACCGTCGGCGCCGCCCTTGTCGATCGAACCGAGCTTCAGTGGGTCGTGGTCCGACGTCTTCGCGAATCCATCGATGCCGGCTGACTGGAGGCCCTGGTAGATGGCCTGTTCTTCAAACTTGGCGAGGCGACGGGCCGCGTCTTTGGCGGGTTCGTCAGCGACCGCCACCGCACCCCGTGACAGATTATCGAGGTCCCATATGTTCATCTCAAAGGGTATCCGCACCTCGACGAGGGGCAGCACCTTGCGCACCCCGAAGCGGGTTCCGTCGCTCTCGGCTTCGCTCAGCGAAAGCTCGCCGAGACCGACCGCAGAAAAATCAAACCCGTGAGGTCCGTCCACATCGACGATATGCCGCGCACTGAGGCTGGCGCGTAGAACATCGGCGACAGCGTCGTCGACCGCAGCCCAGCCCGCGTCGGTTAGTGGAGCGCATGAGCGTTTTAGGAAGTCCATTATTCTTGCTCCTTCTTCTTCAGTGAACCGATGCCCAAATCGGACGGCTGCTCGTGCGGAGCGCCATGCTCCGAGTGCTCCATCGCGATGATCGGCTCCGACTTGAATAGATACGCCCGCAGCTGGCTGTCCCAGGCGGGCATTTTTCGTCTGAGCCATTCGAGAGTCATGCAAGCGTGCTCGATCTCCTCGTCACGATTGTGCGCGAGCACGGCTTTGAGATCGGCGTCGTGGCAGCGCTCGACGCGCTGGTGGTACCAGTCGACGGCCTCGATCTCTTCTTTCAGGCTCGTGAGGGCACGATGGAAGTCGCGCGCCTCGTTCGACAGTTCATCAGTTGGTTCGTGGTAGTCAGACATGATCCATCTCTCTGCAATATTCGGACTCAGCGGCTTTTGTCGGGCCAATCCGCCCAATCGCAACTGCACGGAGCACGTCTGCGCCCCAAAGCGCGCCACGTGAGGCGAATTGCCACGTTCCGCCAACGGACTCTCTAGGCAGGTTGCCTAGCGTCCAACCGCCAGAAATCGCCTGGAATCGAGCACGACGCCGAGTTGGCCTAGCTCTTGCTCATGGGGCCACACGACGGCCGACTCGCCTATGACGCGATCCCATCTTGCCGTCCAAGGAGTTAACATGACGAAATTCACGACCATAGCCGTCATCGCACTAGCTGGCTGCGCCTCGATGCCTCCACCCCAGAGCGAACTGACCGCCGCGAAGGCCGACATCAGCGCGGCCGAAGCCGTCGACTCGAGCGATCATCCTAAAGCCGCTCTGCACCTCAAGATGGCTCGGGACAACGTCGCGCGAGCCGAGGAGCTAATCAAGGCCGACGAAAACGAGAGCGCAAAGCGTCGCCTCGTCGAGGCGCAGGCGGACGCGGAGCTCGCGCTGAGCATCGCGAAGGCAGAGAAACAGCGACAGGCTGCTCAAGATGAGCTCAACAAGATCCAAAACCTAAAAGCGGAGACTAACTGAAATGAACCTGCAGAAAATCGTACTAGGCAGTCTCCCGGCGCTGCTGCTATCCGCCGCTTGCGCCACAACCCAGCCCTCGCCACAGCTCATCGAAGCGCGTTCCGCTTATCAGGAAGCGAGCAAGAGCGAAGCCGCGGAACTCGCGCCCGACACGCTGCTCACTGCGCGCCAGGCGCTAGACGAGGCCGAGGCCGCGCACCAGGACGATCCGCAGTCTGACGAGGAAAAGCACCTCGCGTACGTCGCCAATCGCAAAGCCATGCTGGCGATCCAGCGCGGCTCGCTCGAGAAGTTCGAGCGCATGGGGACCTCGGCTCAGAAGCAGTACATCCAGCTGCAGGATCGCGAGCGACGGGAAGCTCGCAAGGCGCTCGAAAAGACCCGTGAAGCCCTCAAGAATACTCGAACAGCGCTCGGCAACGTGCAGGCTGCGATGGACAAAGAAGGAGCCAAGGTCGACGAGCTGCAGACCAAGAAGAAGGAGCTCGAAGAGCAGGCCAAGAAGCTAGAGGTCGAACAGGGCAAGCTCGAAGGCGCGCTCAAGATCGAACGCGACGCCCGCAAGGAGGCGGAGGCGCGGGCAGCAGCCGCCATCGCTAGTCTGGAAGCGATCGCCAAGGTGAAGTCTGAGGCGAAAGAGACCATCATTACCCTGTCCGGCGCGGTTCTATTCAAGACCGGCAAGAGCGAGCTGTTGCCTTTGGCCAAGGAAAAGCTCAAGAAGGTCGCCAAAGCTCTCAAGGAACAGGCCGACAGCAAGACCATCGAGGTTCAGGGTCACACCGACTCGCGCGGTTCCGACGCCGACAACAAGAAGCTCTCGTTGGATCGCGCGGCCTCGGTCCGGGTATTCCTCATCTCGGAGGGAGTGCCGGCGGAGCGCATCACAGCCGTCGGCAAAGGCGAGGCTTTCCCCGTCGCCGACAACAAGTCTGCAGAAGGCAGAGCCAACAACCGGCGCGTCGAAATTCGCGTTCGCAACAAATAACCGCTGGAGATATTACCAATGAGAAAATTTCTACTTATCACCACTGCTGTGGTTATCGGACTCGGTTCCATCGCCTGCGACGACACCGCCAAGGCGGTGAAAGAAGAAGCCAAGGAAGAACAGGCTGAGGCGAAGGCTAACGCGGAAAAGGCGGAGAAAAAGATGGAAAAGGCGGCCGAGGACGTCAAGAAAGAGGTCAAGGAGGAAGCGGCCGAGGCGAAGGCCGCCGTCGACAAGCTTGACAAGAAGGTCGCCAAAGAAATCAAGAAGGAAGACTGATCGCGACCCGCTGCCCGCAGACGCTGTGGGTAATGGCAGACGAAAGCCCGCTTCGTTCCTTGCGAAGCGGGCTCACTTTCTTAGGCACTCGACCGAGCGCCAATACTCGCCAGACGATGCGTTTGTCTAAGGCGTCGTGACCTTAGGAGCACTCGTTACGGATGCAGCGATTCACGAGAATCGCGTAAGCGCCTGGTGTGTAACGCTCGTACTCGCGGCGACAAGCCTTCACGCACGCCGTCTTCTTGTTCTTAGCAGCCGCCGCTTCTTCCTTCTTCGCCAGCTTCTTTAGCGTCTCCTCCACATCGGCCAGGACCTTCTTGGCCTCGTCGGCGTGGGCGCCGTCCGGACGCTTGTTGAGGTACAGCTGCACGCCCTCGCAGTCGGCGACTTCTGACGGCTTCTGGCATTTGTCGGCTCGGGCTTTCGCCCACGCACTGTCGTCATCCTGGGCCTTGCTGGCAGCCTCATAGTCTTCGAGCGCCTTGCGCGCCTCGGCAGCGTGGACGCCGTCCTTGTACGACCGCAAGTAGGTCTTCACACCGTCGCAAGCGCGAACGCTGGTGGCGTTGATGCAGTCGTCTGCGTTGGCGGCAACCCAGAGCTTCTCTTCCTTATCCTTGACCGCCTGCTCAGCCTCAGCCTCAGCCTCGTCGAGCTTCTTTTCGTACGCAGCCAGCTTGTTGCGACTGCTCAGTTCGTGAATGGCGTTAGCAATCGCTGCCTGATCGACCTCACCGGCGCTCCCTGTGAACTGCGTCGAACTCTTGTCGATGGTCGATGCATCCTTCAGCCCGAGCATGCTCACGTTCGCGGTGACCTTCCAGTTCACCTGCTGCTTACCGTTCACCATCGTGGTGAACATCGACTTCTCTTCGACCGCCGTTAAGACGACCTTCGCGTGGGCCTGGGCGGCCTTGCTATCTTCGACGATCGTGTAGCCCGCCTTGAACATGATGTCGGCCAGTGCACTTTCGACTCCGGCAACGAACTCGCGAGCATTCGAGTCGGCCGCCTCAACCGAAACGAAGACCGGGGTCTTCGCCACCTCGGGCCAGCTGGTTGGCATGGCCGCACCGGAGCCGCTCGCGCCGCCGCCGCCGCAGGCAACCGTCTGGCTGAACACCAAGCTACCGAGGAGGAGCGCGGCGCCGGCCGTGCGGGTGAAACGGATAGGAAACAGGGACTTCAACATAGTTCTCTCGCTAGGGGTTCGGTTCTCTGCTCGAATTCAAGTGGTTGACCAGTGCGTTCGACGCCGGCCCGGACTACACGGCCGCGATTCCGCTGGCAAGCAAAGCCGCTGCACGCTGCAGATACGCGTGGACCGCCGTGTGTGACCGAGCGTCGAGCTCCGGAAGCGTCGCCTGATACGGCTGATCGGAAAAGATCTTCCCGACTACTTCGGATACCGGCCCGTAGGCCAATCTCCTGCAATTCCGAGACGTTGCAACCCTCCCCATTTCCCATACGTAAACTCTGCGCCCGATCTCTCGGGCGCCGTCCGATTCCGGTCGGGAAGGCACGCAAAACGCGTCGGTATAAGCCGGCGATGAAACCCCTCACAAGCCCCTGGGCATGGTCGGCGACGCTGACCGTCGCGATCCTCTCATACGGATGCGCTGCCGGCAGCAACGGCGTCACCGGCAGCACCGGAGGCGCCGGCTCCGGCGCTGCTGCTGGCGCGGGCGGCGGGTCCGCGGCGGGCGCCGCCGGCTCGGCGGGCCAGGGCGCGGGCGGAACGGGAGCAAGCGGCGGTTCGGGAGGAACTGCAGGTGCCGGCAGCGTCGGCGGAACGGGCAGCACCGGCGGCGTGGGCGGCTCCTCCGGAGCCGGCGGAACGGCGGGAGCCGGCGGCTCGGCGGGAACTGCAGGTGCCGGCGGTAGCGGCGGAACAGCCGGCTCGGCAGGAACTGCAGGTGCCGGCGGTAGCGGAGGCTCCGGCGGTAGCGGAGGCTCCGGCGGTAGCGGAGGCTCCGGCGCCTGCGGCATCGTCGAGGTGACGTGCCCGACCGGCTGTTGCCCGCTCGACTACGTGCAGGTCGGGGACTTCGACAACAGTGACTACCCGAGCATCGCCGTCGACAACGGCGACGTGTATATCACATACACCCGCGTCAACAGCACTGGCTGGGGGACGAGTATCGCTAATTACAACGCGTCAACTCGTCTGTGGTCGGACCGTTCACTTGCCAACTTCGGGAGCTACCGAACGGTGGTTAAGACGGGCACTGACGGCAAGGTGCACGTACTGTACGCGAAGCAGTTCGGACAACTCTACTACATCACGTCGACGAACCGAGGCATCACTTGGGACACGTC
>JAUIKB010000378.1 GCA_030430975.1 Polyangia bacterium | reverse complement strand
TCGGGTATTCCCATTTATCCATGCAATAACGCATCTTGCGGCGCGGCTTTGGATCGGTGCAGACGGTCGGCTCTTCGAATGTCTTGCATCGGCGCTTATCGTCGATGTCGTCTTTGAGCTTCTCGTACTCCAGGCAGTTCTGTTCGACGTGACGACAGAAGTTGCCCTCGACGAGCGCCATGTTCGCAGGGCAGACGCCGTCGCTGCTGGATGCCGGCGCGCCGGTCGTTTCGGACGTCGTGGGCGCAGCCGGTTCGGCCGGCGGGACGGGGGACGCGGGCGGCGTCGCCGCGGTTGGCTCGTCAGCGTTCGCACTCGCGGGCTGCGCGACCGCCCCAGCGCTGCCGGTTGCCGGAGCGTGGTGTCGCGGGCTGCTAGCGGTGACGGCCGGCGTGGACGTTTCAGCCGGCTTGGCGGCGGCCAGCGCGGGCGTCGGGCTCGCGATGTCACATCCCACCAGGCACGCGTAGAGTGCTGTCAGGCTACACAGGGTCGTTACGGCGGACCAGCGACGCGGTTCTTCCATATCAGGGAACTGGCAGAACGAACGGCGGATGGCCCAGTTTTCGCCATCCATCAACCGCTGGCGGAAGCCACCTGCCGCGAACTTGGATTTTTTCCAGCGGTGCTTGGCTCCGCGAGTACATTGCAGGCCAAGGTGGAGCGACTACTTAAGTGGCTAACGAAGTGACCAGCGACATGACCGACGAAGCAACGCGAGCTCGAGACGAGCCCACGCATTTCATCCAAGACATCATCGAACAGGACCTGGCGGGCGGTAAACATAACGCCGTCGTCACGCGCTTTCCGCCCGAGCCGAACGGCTACCTACACATCGGGCACGCCAAGTCGATCGTCCTGAACTACAGCTTGGCCAAGGATTTTAGCGGGCGGTTCCACCTGCGGTTTGACGACACGAACCCGACCACCGAGGACGCCGAGTTCGTGGACTCGATCCAGCGCGACATCCGCTGGCTCGGAGTTGATTGGGGGGACAATCTGTTCCACGCGTCCGATTACTTCGAGCGACTGTATCGGTTTGCCGAGCAGCTGATCAACCAGGAGCAGGCATACGTTGACAGTCTGTCCGACGAGGACGTACGCGCGTATCGCGGCACTGTGACCGAGGCGGGCAAGCCCAGCCCTCACCGAGATCGAAGTGTCGCGGAAAACCTCGACCTATTTCGGCGCATGCGAGCCGGGGAGTTTCAGGACGGTGAGCATGTACTGCGCGCCAAGATCGATATGGCGTCGCCGAACATGAAGATGCGCGACCCGCTCATCTATCGCATCCGCCGTCACCACCACTACCGCACGGGCGACGAGTGGTGCATCTATCCGCTGTACGACTTCGCACACTGTTTGAGTGACTACATCGAAGGTATTACCCATTCGATCTGCACGCTCGAGTTCGAGAACAACCGAGAACTCTACGACTGGATTCTGGATGCTTTGGTCAAAGGCGAGCGACCTCACCAATACGAGTTTGCGCGCCTGGCGATGACGCACACCATCATGAGTAAGCGCAACTTGCTCGAACTGGTGCGCGACGGACACGTTTCGGGATGGGACGACCCACGCATGCCGACCTTGTCGGGATATCGACGGCGGGGTTACACGCCCGAAGCGATCCGTCGGTTCTGCGAAGCGATCGGCGTTGCAAAGAACAACAGTACCGTCGAGGTGGCGCTTCTGGAACACACGCTCCGGGATGACCTCAATCGTCGCGCGCGTCGTGTCATGGCAGTTCTGGACCCGCTCCCTGTCGTGATCGAGAATTACCCCCAAGATAAGCAAGAGGAGCTGGATGCAGCGTACTTTCCCGCCGATATCGGAAAGGAAGGTAGCCGGCGACTTCCGTTCTCCGCAAACCTGCTGATCGAGCGTGCGGACTTCGCGGAACACCCGCCCAAGGGATTTCATCGATTGACGGTGGGGGGGCGCGTGCGTCTGCGTCACGGCTACGTGATCCGCTGCGACGGTGTAGAGCGGGACGATGCGGGAAACATCGCCAAGCTACGCTGCAGCCACGAACCGGACACGCTCGATGCGGCGCCTAAAGGACCGCGCGTAAAAGGGACGATTCACTGGGTGTGCGCAAAGACGGCGGTGGAAGTCGAGGTTCGGCTTTTCGATCGTTTGTTCAAAGACGAATTCCCCGGGGCGGGGGATGCCGATTTTAAGGACAGTCTGAATCCGAACTCGCTCACCGTCGGTCGAGCGCACGTCGAACTCAGCCTAAAGAGCGCAGCGGTCGGCGACCTGTTTCAGTTCGAGCGCACCGGTTTCTTTCGCGTCGACGAGGACACGCAGGGCGACGGGCTAGTCTTCAACCGCACCGTGCCGCTGAAGGACTCGTGGGCCAAACAGTCTAAGCAAGATCTCGCGCCGCCCAAGCGCGAACGGTCAAAGCCAGGCGCCGTTGCTTCAACACCAGCGCTTCTGCTCGATGCGGATGCCCAAGCGTTGGTCGATACGCATGCGCTCGATCCTTCACAGGCAAAGGTCTTAGCCGAGAATCCGCGCCTGCTGGCGACCTTCAACGATGCGCTGAGTTCGGGGCAACCCGCTCAGGCACTGTCGGCGATCATCGCCAACGACATCCGAAGCGCAGCCAAGGGGATCGACGGTGACCTTCCGATCTCGGGCCAGGGCGTAGCTCGCGTGGTGGAGCTCACGAGCAGCGGGAAGATCTCGAGCTCCGCTGCGAAGCGGCTGATCAAAGCGATGGTCGGGGGGGAGGGCGATCCCGATGCGATCATCAAGGCGCGCGGCCTTGCCAAGATGGGTGACGACGAATTGAGTTCAGTAGTCGCAGCGGCGCTGGCTCAGAACGCAGAGGTTGTCGAGCGGTACCGTGCGGGCGAGAAGAATCTGTTCGGCGTGCTGATGGGCGCCGCGATGCGAGAAGCGGCCGGCAGGGCTGATGCGGGTGCCGTCAAGAAGGTTCTGAGCGAGGCACTCGGGTAGGTCAGCACCCGCGGCCGCGCACGCTAAGGGACCACGGCACACAGACGTCGCCCGACTTGAAGCGAATTTCGACGCGGTATGTTTTGGTGTCTTCGGGATCGTTAATGACCGGCGGGATCCCTGGGATGATCGTGTACTCGTCCTTAACGGTCACCTTGCCGTTTTCAGTGGCGTTTGCTCCTTTGTGAACGACGACACCTGTGAGGTCACCGCTGGTGTCCAGCTGCGAACCGCACGAGTCCTTCCAGAAATGGAGGTCGTAGTCGACGCCTGCGGGTGACACTAGATCAAACTCGTGCTCAAGATTCGCCGGGCAGATCGAGTTTTCCTCTATTACGAACTGGAAGAATCGACTGCCGGTGCCAGTCGTCGCGAAGAACTCTGTCGACGGCGCAGGTGGACAGCTAAACCCGCACGTTAAGTCACCCTCACGCGTCCCGCCGAAGATGGCGCTGCCGCAAGTATTGTTGTTGGCTTCGGGATTGCTTTCGCAGCCATCGATGGGGTTGTTGTTGCAATCTCGAAAACTTGAGTCGCATACCGGCTCGCACAGACCATTCACGCAAGACGTCGTGCCGTGCTCGTTGGTGCACTCGGTGTCGCATGCGCCGCAGTGAGTCAACGTTGTTCTCGTGTCGGTTTCACAGCCGTCTCGGACATTGTCGTTGCAGTCACCGAAGTGCGAGGTTTGATCGGTTTCCGACTTGGGCTGGCAGACCGGCAGGCACAAAGCGTTGGGTCCACACGACGTCGTCCCGTTGGCGTTGCTGCAGCCGACCCCGCAGCCGCCGCAGTTCGCGACCGTCTGCAAGCTGGTCTCGCATCCGTTGCTGGGATCGCCATCGCAGTCGTCGGCGCCGGCAGAGCACGTGGGCTGGCACACGAAGCCCGGCGAGGCTGCCGACGGAACGCAGCTCTGCTGTCCGGCGGCGTTCGTACAGGACACGCCGCACGCACCGCAGTGGCCTAGGTTGCCGCGCACGTCGGTCTCGCAGCCGTTCGTGGGATCACCGTCGCAGTCGAGCAGCGGGGCTGTGCACTGGGGCGGACCTGCCTCGGCGTCCGGGTTACCTGCGTCGCCGCCGTCGCCAGCCTCGGGCCCTGCATCGGTGGGCGCATCGCGCTGATCGGACGGCGCGTCGGCTGCGCGGTCCGGATTGACGTCGGCACCGGCGTCGACGCTGGAATCGATGCTGGAATCAACGCCTGCGTCACTTGTGTTGTTGCTCGGTGCTGGGCTCTCGCTGCTACACGCGAACATGGCGCCGACGCCGAGGATCACCACGAGAGTTCGACGCACCTGCATACTCTAGAGTGTGTTCGGAAGCGTTTCGGAGCACAAGCGCGCAGGTGGGTTTGTCCGGCTATCGTCGCCGTTGGAATCAGCGTACCCTTTAGTCGACATGCACCTACGTCCCCTAATGGCGCTGTGTTGTGTGGCGCTCGGTTTCGCAGCGTCCGCTTGCTCCAGCCCTGGCCCCACCGCGGATTCGTCAGAGCCGGTCGCCGCAACAGCGCAGGCAATGGACGGCGGGGATGCCGGTGCACCGACTGGGACAGCTTGCGGGAACGGCGCTGAGTGTCAATCCGGACACTGTGTCGAGGACGTGTGCTGTGAGTCGGCGTGCACAGCCGAATGCTTCGCGTGCAATGCTGCGGCCACGGGTCAGCCGGACGGCGCGTGTGCGCCGGTCGCCAAGGGAACCGTGGACGATGGCTGCACGCAGGAACTTCCCAGCACGTGTGGCCAAACGGGTACGTGTGACGGGGCAGGGGCGTGCGAGCTGCACCCAGCGGGCACGCAATGTGGAACCAACGCGCCGCAGTGTGCGGGCACGATCGCCCTGGAGTCGCACGCCTGCGACGGCGCTGGCGCTTGCCTGGCGACGCCGATGCAGGACTGCGCGCCGCAAACCTGCAATCAGGGGAGGTGTGAAACGACGTGCGTCAGTCCGACCGACTGCGTTGGCGATACGTACTGCGATACCGAGGCGGGCGAGTGCCGTCCGCGCCTTTCCGACGGCAAGCCGTGCGCGGGCAATCAGCAGTGTGACAGCGGTAACTGCGCCGACGGCGTGTGCTGTGATCGGGCGTGCACGGGTGTGTGCGAGGCGTGCGTCAAGGCGTCTACCGGGCTTGCGACAGGTCGATGCGGCAGCGTCAAGAAGGGGACTGACCCTGACGATGAGTGCGAAGAGGAGGACGAGTGCGGACTGACCGGGAGCTGCGACGGTCAGGGCAGCTGCCAGCTACGCGAAAAAGACTCCCCGTGTGGAGACGGAGCAAATTGCGATGCGGATACGCGAGTCGCGTTTAGCTGTGATGGTTTCGGTGCTTGTCGGTCAGCCGAAGGATCGTGCGCACCCTTCGCGTGCGCGGCCGGCGAATGTCGAACCAGCTGTGACACAGACAAGGATTGTGCCGCCGATCGCATTTGCAATGCGCCGACAGGCAAGTGCCTTGTCAGCCTCGGACGGTGCACGGACGACGTGACGTTCCTGTCCAACAGCGGCGAAGTCAAACGTTGTGAGCCGTTCAAGTGTGGCGAGCTGGGTTGCCTAACGACCTGCTCGACGAACTCGCAGTGCGCAGGTGGAGCCAGGTGCGATGCGGACGGCCAGTGCGTCACCACGGGCGGTGGCGCTCCGAAGTCGACGCCGGGTGACGACGGCGGGTGCTCGGTCGGCGCGCCCGGGCGACCGGTGACGGATTATTGGTCCGTGCTGCTCGCTGCCGCGGTTATGGGGGCGGCTCGCAAGCGACGCTAGCCCGCTTCCAAACGGCGTGATATCGCCGGCCTCATGACCGCGGTAAAGACGAACTCAGGCAACTTCTTTGAAGACTTTCGGGCTGGCGAGCGCCTCGAACACGCCGTCCCGCGCACTATCACCGAGGGCGACGCATCGCTGTACATCGCGCTGACCGGTGACCGCTATCCTCTGCACAGCTCTGCTGAATACGCGCGGTCGCTCGGGTATCGCCGCGAGACCGTCAATGACCTGTTGGTTTTTCATATGGTTTTTGGGAAGACGGTGAACGACGTGTCGCTGAACGCGGTCGCGAATCTCG
>JAUIKB010000377.1 GCA_030430975.1 Polyangia bacterium | reverse complement strand
CGACGAACCGGCTCGCCACCCTGCGCGACTGCCCACCGCACGGTTCGCCACGCCAGCTCCGCGTGCTGAGCTTCTTCTTCGGCGATCGCGTCGAGAAGCGTCTCCGTCTGGGCGTCGCGCGTGAGGTCGCGCATCTCTGACGCCATCAGCGCCGCAACGGTTTCGCCCACGCAGCCTTCCTCGAACGTCGCGACCGCGAAGGACACCAGGTCGACCGAATCCAGCGCGCCGCTGACTTCGAGCGGTCCGGGGCCGACCGGAGCGTCACCGAATCGGCTGGCGAGAGCGAAGCAGCCCTGGGCGTGACGGACCTCGTCGGCGCCAGCGATCTGCGACGCTGACAGCAGTTCCGGGGGTGCGCCGAGCGCAAGCAGCTGCAGCGACATCTGAGCGAACGCCGCCACGGAGCCGTGCTCCATTTGCGCGTCCTTGAGCCACGCTGCGTGCAGCGCGTGCCGAGTGGCGTCGTCGATTTCGGTGATCGGCGGCGCTTCTTTGCGCTCGCTCCAATCGTGCCGCGCCGCCGCGGGGGCCAAGCGCTGCTGACCGGCTACGACGAATGGACGGCCGCCGCCGCACTGCGTGCTCGTTGCGTAGCAGCACATACCCGACACCGCGAGCTCCGACTCGTTGAACCAGAGGCTGCCGTTGGCGCATAGCTGATCGGGACCGACGTCCCACGGTTCGGGGCACGGTGTCTGGGCATCCATGTTCCATGTCGGGACGTTTCCTTCCGGCCAGCATGAGGTCCAGGTCGTTTGGCTGCACCACTCACAGCTGGTCTCGCCGATTGTGATGAATCCGCTGTCGCCGCCGGTTCCACCGGTCGATCCGCCCGCGCCTCCGGAGCCCCCGACGCCTCCAGTGGAGCCGTCCACGCCCCCGGTCCCGCCCGTCGAACCGCCGATGCCCCCCGTAGCACCCGCGGCGCCGCCGGTACCCGCTGTGCCACCGGTGGTTCCGCCAGCTCCACCGATCGGGGCGCCGCCGGCGCCGCCCGTGGCCCCTCCGGCTCCTGCTGTCGTTCCGCCGGTCGAGGCGCCGCCAGCAGCGATCGTACCTCCGGCACCAGCCGCGAAGCCAGCGGTACCGCCGCTTCCGCCTGACGCCGACGCGCCGCCGGTTCCGGCGCCGTCCAGGGCCTCGCCGCCACAGGCGAATGTTGCCGAGCCGACGAGGACCGTTAAGAGCCGGTAACGTAGTGCTTTCGAAGCGTTCATATGTATCTCCAAGGAAAAATATAGGTGCTGTTGTGGTCTAATTCGGTGTTGCCGGCGGCGCGCCAAATTCGCGCCCGCCCGGTCGTGCGGCGATGGTGATCCCGAAGTGTGAAAACCCGGGTTCGATCACGTCCCGCACGACGGAGGCGCACGTTGCGCGCACCAGGTTCGGCGAGAGCACGCCGTAGCCGGTGAGTGCGCCTTCTGGGAGCTGTGGCTTTGCCGGGTGAAGCTCCTCGTCGAGCGCAGCGTCTAGCATCGGCCCGACGTGCTCACCGATCCACGTTGTGTCTTCGTGCCGGGTCGCGTGGGCCAGGTACGCCCAGCCGAGCTGGCTGTGTTTGGTCTCATCGCGCAGGATGCTCTGAGCGGTATCGGCGACGAGGTCGTCTTTGGCGCGTTGGCGGATCTGCAGGAGCAGCGCCGCGCTAAGGGTTTCCGTGACGCAGCCGATCGCGGCCGCGGAGTACAACGCCGCTTGGCGCGGAGTCAGCGTCATACCTCTGGGTGCGAGCCGCGTTGGCGTCCGCACGCGCGGCACCGGGGGCAAGTCACGGCCGGCGTCCAGACGCTCGACTAGCGCCCGACACCGGTCGGCGTGTTCGAGTTCGTCGCGGGCGGCGTCGGCAGCCATGTCGCGGATCGGCGCCGGCGCATCGATGTCGGCCATCAGCTTGCCGAAGGTCGCGAACAGAGACGCGGCTTCGATCTCAAATTGCTCGCGTTGGTGCCAGTAGCGGGCAGCGGCTGTTGCTGGTTGGTCCACGGGTCGCCTAGCAGGACGTTCCCCAGCAGCACATCATGCCGGCTCGTAGGTCCCCGTTGTCGTCGCAGCAGGTCGTGTTGGGACAGAACCCGCACTCGGTTCGTTCGGCGTCCGGTGCACCCGCGTCGGCGGTCGAGCCTCCGCTGGACGATCCGCCGGATGGGCTGCCGCCCTCGCCCGCATCGCCGCCCGAGCTTTCGCCGCCCTCGCCCGCATCGCCGCCCGAGCTTTCGCCGCCCGAGCTTTCGCCGCCTGAACTCTCTCCTCCAATGGCCTGCCCGCCTGTGCTCTCGCCGCCTGAGCTCTCGCCGCCCGAGTCCGAGCCGCCCTCGCCGCCGCTGGCGCTGGCCCCGCCGCTGTTCAGGTTGCCGTCGGCGCTGCCCGATGGGTCGCTCTCGCTCGAGCACCCGATGATCGCTCCGCCTAGAACCAGTGCTTTGAAGAGTCGTTTCGTGTCCATGTCGCTGCCTCCTGACACTCAGCCTGAGGCGTTTGTATTCGAAAGACCAACGATATAAACTCGCGAAATAGACAAGGAAAACTTGTTAAAGGATGCAAAATCTCCGACAAAGGGTATGGAACTGGCTCCCGACGTTCCTCGCTGTCGCCGACGCCGGCAGCATTACCGACGCCAGCAAGACGCTTCACCTCACCACCGCTGCTGTCTCGCGGACGCTGCGGCTGCTCGAGGGTGAACTCGGCGAGCAGCTGTTCAATCGAGTCGGACGAACGCTGGTGTTGAACGAGCGTGGCGCCCGACTGCGCGAGTCGCTGTCGGATGCTTCTGCGTCGGTAGACCGTGGGATCGCGCGTACCTTGTCGAGCGCGTTTGCCGGACCGCTAAGGGTCGCGTCGCTCGGCGTGCTGACCGATCACTTCATCATCGCGTCGCTGCTCGATTTGAAGCGCGAATATTCCGCGTTGATACCCGAGCATCGCAACATGGGCGCAGCCGAGGCGGCGCGGGATGTGGCAAGCGGCATGCTCGACGTTGCGTTCTATTACGAAGACCTAACGGTCGAGGGCGCGCAGGTCGAACACGTCGTCGACACGTCGATGTCGGTGTACTGCGGGCGAGGGCACCCACTGTTCAAATCGACCAAGCCGAGTCAGGCGGACGTGTTGAAACACGCGTTTTCCGTTCCGCAAATCGGCGATGCCGGTCGTGTGCTGGATGGATGGCCGACCGAGCTTCCGCGCGCGATCGGTATGCGCATCACGACGCTGCGGTCGAATCTGGAAGTGTGTCGGTCCGGCCTGCTTGTTTGCGTGCTCCCGGATGCCACAGCGTTCGAGTCGCACCGGGCAGGCGACCTCCGGCGTCTGGACGTGATCGAGCTACCGGCGATTCCGATCTTTGCCGCGCGCGATGTCAGCGGTCTGCGCGGGGGTGCGGCGGACGCGTTGGTGGATGCGGTGGTCGACCGGGTGACGGAGTTCAACCGTGAGTTCGCGTCAAGCGTCGCGGCTGTCGGCTTAGCGTAGCTGAGACGCACTAGGTGTGGGAATCACGCCTGCGCTTCGCAGTACGCCTTGACCGCGTCGATGTGCTTGTCCATGCCCTTGCGAAACATCGATTGCGTCAGCACGTTGATGGCGCGCGCAAATAAATGGTTGCCCCGTGCGTCCATAGCGATGCGGAGTCGTCCCTCGTCACCGTCGGGCGTTACGGTGAACGTCGTATCCCACACGGTGCCGTGGGAGTCGGTGACCATGCGCGCGTGCGAGTTGTGTTCGTATTCGGTGACTTCGAGCTCGGTGCGCATCTGCTTGCCTTTGTGGTTTCGGGTTTCGACGAAACGCGTGCCGACGCCAGACTTCTGCTCGGAGAGAAACTCGATCGCCACGACGTCTTCCGAGGTGTTTGGCAGGTTTTCGATGTTGGCGACCGCGTCGAAGATGACGGATACCGAGGCACGGATGGCGCGTTCCACAACGATAGTGGGCATGTCAGGAGCATAGGCACCGGCCGTCCGGTGCGCTTGACGGATCTTGCGCGACTTGGCTCCCGAGTTCGTCGGTCCGGTGCGCGCCGCCGTCGCGGCGCGTCAGCTCTCCAGACGGTCGGGTGGTGTGCGGCCTCAAGCGATGGCGGCGGTCGTCTGTGAGTCGGTGTTCGTTGCGCGCGGTCCCAGGATGCTGTGGCCGGATCGCTGTATTCTGAAATAGTAATAGACGAACGCCAGCGTGAACGCGAAGTCGCCGATGATCACGACAAAGGCGTTCGCGTTAGCGAGTCCCGCTAGGTAGAATTTTAGTAGCTGGATCGCGAAGCCGATCTTGCCGATGCCGCCCACGAGCACGATACCGGTATGTTTGATCGGGTTGCGAGCGACGACGAAGTATCCGACGAAGTAGACGAGGGTCGTCCCGCACGCGCCGCGATAGATGTCGTGGTAGAGCGGGTCGGTTAACGCTCGGTCGAACAGCAGATTGAAGGCATATGCTGGGTTGAAATATCCAAGGATTCCGCCGGCCAAGTTCCAAAGGGCGGCGGCGATGAATAGCTTGCGGAAGCGGGAGATCTCTTGGTTGGTCATGAACTGAGTCTTTCGGTTTCGTGGGAGGGAGCGCCCGTGGACGTTGGAGGGATTACTGAAGGGGACGGGGAAGCGGCACGGTCACCGTGCCGGCGGCCGATTGGGCCGCAGCGTTGCGTCATCGGTATTCCGCGACGGCGAAGTCGTAGTCGACTCGCGCATCGAACATCTGCAGGTTGGGCAGCCGCGGCGGAACCCGACCGACATAGCGAACGACGGACAACGTCGCCGTGTCGAACACCACGGTCAGTGGCTGGAGCGCGAGGCGCATGAAGAAGTCCGCAGGCTCGAGGGCAACGGTCGTCGTGCGCTCGTCGGTCTGCACCAGCTTGAGCACGAAGTCGTAGCAGCGCGCGTATTCGGTGGCGGCAAAGCGCACGTCGATCCGGGTGCCGTGGATGAGCTGGCTCCAGTGCTCGAGGATGAATCCGAACAGCGTTGGCGCCACGATCACGGGGGCGCCTGGGCCCTCTTTTCGACGTTCGATCGTATCGCCGCGGACGAGGCTGAAGTGGAGCGTTCCGTCCTTCTGGACTTCGACCGAGCTCACCGCGCCGGTTTGGCCATGGATCTCTTCGAAGTGGGCGAGCTCGAAGGCTGGCGAATGCACCGCGCGCTGTGTGAGCACCGGGTCGGTCGACTCGCTGGCGAAGGTCACGTGTGTCGAAACACAGCGCGAGCCGGAGCGGCGTGAGCGGCGCTCGTAGCGGAAAGTGGGTTCGTGCTCGCCCTCAGGAACGACTGAGCCCGTGAATATCAGATCGCCACCTTCGGACGGCGCGGCTTTCAGGCGCGCCTGGTCGGAGGCGCCGAGCGCAGCTGCGGTCGCGCTGCCCGGGGCGAGCAGCGGGGTGAGGAAGCGTGCGAGGTGTCGTCGAATCGTCATGTTGGGAGCATGCGACTTGACGTCTCCGAGCTCTTTGGCAGAGGCTGACAATCTGTTGTCGGATCGTGACATCGACGCCACCAATGTCCTGCCTGCGTTCGAGGCTTCGCTGAGTTTCGGAGTGACCGAGGCGGAGCTCGCGGAGGCGATCGGATGGCGACGGTCAGAGCTGACGGCCGATGGCGCGACGGTGAGCGGAGCGTCGACCTATCGCCACATGGAGATGCTGTTTGGGCGCACCCGGTATGCCGACTTCGTGATGGCCGCGACCGAACTGCACACCGTTTCGAGCCTCGGCGTGGTCGGTCTGGCGTGCAAGACCGCGCCCACCGTCGCCGACGCGATGGCTTGTCATCAGCGCTATCAGCATCTCACCAACCGGACAGCCAGCTATGCGGCGGCGATCGATGGCGAGGAGCTCACGTTGCGAGAAGACCGCCTCGGTGCGGTGTGTTTGGGCAGCCGGCTGATCTCGGACTACACGATGTTTGTCGCGCTGCAGCTGCTGCGTCTCACCGGCGCGTCGCCTGTGGTCCACCGGATGCGCAGCCGACGGGACGCCATGTCGGACGTCGAGCGCGCGCGCTACGAGGAGTTCTTGGGCGCACCGATCGAACTCGGATCCGACGCG
>JAUIKB010000376.1 GCA_030430975.1 Polyangia bacterium | reverse complement strand
CAGCGCGTCGTCGAGTCGGTTGAGCGCGGACGCCAGCATCGCCGGGAAATCGAGTTTTTCGATCGCACAACGCCCGCCTTGATAGAGGTCGACCAGCACGCTCAGCACTCGCTCGATGCGTTCGACCTCGAGCGCTAGATAGCGGTTCGGCGCGACCTGCACGGCTCGAAACTTGGCGGGAACACGGGCGAGCGCGTCGAGCCCTCCTGCGCTCGCGCTCTGCTCGAGCAACTCGAGCAGCGCCGGCAGGAGGCTGACGCGCTCGCCGCCGAGCTCCACGCCCAGCTCGAGACTGAACCAGTCGGGACGTTCGGTTTCTTCCAGGGCCGCGTAGAATTGCGCGTCCGCGAGCTGGTACGGGTAGTCGTCGTCGACGGTGACGAGCCAGCCCTGTGCGCGCAGCTTTGGGACCGCATCTTTCGTGAAAGAGCACAGCCGGTGCACGTTTTTCTCGGTTTGCACCAAGTAGTCCGCGGCGGAGTCCACGTCGGTCGCGCAGTCGTCCACGCAGAACAGGTCGACCGCGCCGTGGCGTTCGAGCATGCACTGCACCTGCGCTTCGGCGCGATGGTCGCGGTCGAGCTGCGGCACGGGGCGGCTGTCGAGGATCTCGTCGCGTTGGCGATCCTGAGGACGGACGCGCACCCCGTCGTAATTGAAACGCAGCGAAAGCACGGGCAGCTCGTCGACGTGACCGTCGTCGAAGACGAACGTCTCCGTGAAGACGTGCAGTTCCGTTACGAAACTGGCCGGTGTGAAACGAGACGGGGACGGTTCGACGCTGCGGGCTTGCTGCACGGGGACAGCATGCTTAGCGAAGTCGAGGTTGCCTTGTCCATTAAAGAACACACCCGTATATCAAATCGTCCATGCGGCCGAAGCGCGCGATCGTTTGTCGCCGCGTGCTGATCGTTTTTTGGCTTGCGAGCCATCTCAAACTTGGACTATCCGCTGCGCCGCATGTCGTTGAGCGCGAGTTGGCGTTCTCGACTAGACTAGGGGCATGCTTCGTCTTCGAACTCAGCTGGGACTTGCCACCTTCACCATTGCGGGCGTCTTCGTCGTGAGCTGTTCCGACAGCGGCGAGAGCGCGGGCGGTACCTCATCGTTCGGAGGCGTGGGGAACGCAGCAGGCGACGCTAGCGTCGACGGAAGCGTTGGCGGCGGACCCGACGCGGGCGGCTCCAGTGGGTTTGGCGGCTTCGGTTTGGATGGGGCGGCCGACTCGGGCTGCCAGAACGGCAACAGCTGCGGAGACGGTGGCATCTGCGCGGGCGGCGAATGCTGTGCGGCCGATCGAGCGTGTGGCGACGAATGCTGTACGGCCGCTGATGTCTGCTCGTTTGGAACCTGTGTCCAGCCCGGCTCCGAGTGCCTCGACAGTAACGAATGCCAGGCGGACGAGTACTGTGACTACTCGCTGGGCACGACGGGCGGGGACGCAGGTCCGGACGCCGGTGACGGTGGGATGTGTCTGTCCGGAAACGTTCCGCCTACTGGGCGATGTCTCAAACGTCCGCCGGTTTGCCCGGACGGCGATCCCAATCCGATGAACTGCATCGAGAAGTGTGAGGTCGTGCCGCCGCCGACCAGTTTCAACGTGGTCGAGAAGTACAAGTGGGGCGATCAGCCGAGCGTCACGGATGTGATGATGACGCCGATCGTCGTGCAGCTAGACGACGACGACTGCGACGGAAAGATCACCGCGCGCGACATTCCGGAGATCGTATTTGTAACGTACGCCGACGGTGCGTACTCGAGCGACAGCACGCTGCATGCGATATCAATCGTAAACGGCCAGGTCGTCGAGAAGTTCACCGTGGGCAGTGCGGCGCCGAATCGCCAGCTTGCAGGCGGGAACATCGACGCCGAACCAGGCAACGAGATCGTGTTCTGCAACGCGGCTGGGACGACGACGACGGCGGTCGACGGTAGCGGCAACCAGGTATGGAGCGTGCCCACCGGCCGCTGTACGCAGCCCGCCATCGCCGATCTCGACGGTGACGGTCAGCCCGAAGTGATCGTCGACAGCCAGGTCCTCGACGGGAAGACGGGCGCGACCGAAGCCGTATTCACGCCGCCGATGGAGGGGACCTTTGCAGTGGCTGACGTGACCGGAGATGGGCAGCTAAACATCGTGAGTTCGACGCAGATCTACGATCGGACCGGGGCGCAGCTTGTGGACACAGGCGTTGTCGGACACGTTCACAGCTCGGCGTTTGCATCCGGGCCAGCGGTTGCCGATTTGGATCGAGACGGCAAGCCGGAGATCATTTCGATCTATTTCAAGACTCACAGTCTGGCAGTGTGGCAGTACGATGCGTCTTCCCCTGGGTCGTTCAAGACTGTGCGTGCGGGTATCGATATCAACGGCACGCTGAGCCCGACCCTGTGTCCTGCTGGAAACGCGGGCAGCAAGTGGGGCGGCGGCCCTGTCACGGTTGGAGATTTTGACGGAGATCTCTTTCCTGACGTGGCGCTCGCCGGCGGCGTTGGCTACGCCGTGTTCAACGGCAAGAGCCTCATGGACACAACCATCGCCGATGCCGGAACGTTTCTATGGCAGAAGCAAACCCGGGACTGCTCCTCCGCGGGCACGGGCAGCTCGCTGTTCGACTTCAACGGCGACGGGAAAGCCGAGGTCATCTATTCGGATGAGATCGCCTTCCGTATCTACGAGGGAGCGACCGGCAATATCCTCTACGAGACGTGCAACACCTCGCACACGCTCAACGAATACCCCGTGGTCGCCGACGTGGACAACGACGGCAAGGCCGACATCGTCATCGCTACGAACGGGCGCCAGTTCGCGTGCGCCGACGGCACGCGGACGAGTGGGATCCGTGTCTTTGGGAGCGCAAACGACGACTGGGTGCGAACGCGTCGGATCTGGAACCAGCACGCTTACCAGATCACCAACATCGAAGAAGACGGCACGGTCCCGACTCAAGAACCGACGAACTGGACGCAACCCGGGCTGAACAATTTCCGGCTCAATCGCCAGCCCGGGAGCGAGTTCGCGGCGCCCGACGCTGTCGTATCGCTCCAGGTGAGCTGCGCGGATCGCTCGCTGATCGCAACCGTTCGCAACTTAGGCGAGGCGGCCTTGCCTCCCGGCGTGCGGGTCGAGTTCTATTCAGGGACGGCTCCGGGCGGGACCAAGCTCGGTGAAGGGGTGACCACGGTGGCGCTCGGACCGGTTCAGGCCCAGCACGTTGTCTTGCAGCCCGCGAGCGTTCCCAGCGCAGTCCAAAACGGTGCGACCCCCGCGTATGCGGTCGTCAGCGTCCCCGCAGGCACGGTGGAGTGTCGTGAGGACAACAATACGTCTGATCCCGCGCAGGCGAACTGCGGCAGCGTTAAGTAGCCACGGCTGCCGCGCTGGCCGACCGTCTTATGCCGGTACCCAGACGCCGTGAAACCCGAACGGCACGCGGTACGGGAGCTTCACGCGCCCCACCGGATCGGCTGCGATATTCGACGCGTCGAAGATGACCAGGTCGGACTTCTCGGTTCGGTGATCGTACACGTAGCTCAACAGCCAGCCCTCGTCCTCGCCAGCATCCTTCGATGCCGGCACAAAGAACGGCTCGTCGGGCTGTTGACCAGCGGGGAGTTCATGAAGTTTGCTCGTGTCCTTCTGGCGGTCGAACTTCATCAGCCCGACCGCAGCTGGGATCGAATTCGGCCCCTGGTCTCGCTGGATGGCCGCCGCGTATCCGTAGCGCTGCTTTCTCCCGATGGTGCGCCGGTCGAGCTGAGGGAACTCGACGGGCATTTCCTCGACCTGTGATTCCTTCACCGATTTCTTAATGAGATCGATCTCGAACCGATACAGGTACGGTCGTCCATCAAACGAATCGGCGCCGCCGGCCCACAGTTTCTCGTTGCGGGCAGCTTCGAGGATGATCTTGTCGCCCTCTTCATATGCGTTGAGCGTGTGGAAAATGTAGCAGTCGGAGATCTCCATCCAGACGACGTCCGCATTTGTTCCGTCCCGAGGCATCACGCCGAGCCGCGCGCCATAGCCATCCTCCCAAGCGTACGGGAATGCTTTGCCCTGTCCGACGAGGTCAATGTCGAATGTGATCGGCAGGTCCATGAAGATCACGTAGTTCTCGGTGATCGAGAAGTCGTGCATCATCGAGGGACCTTTGACGGTGATCTCCTCGCTCTTGGTCAGGTTGCCTTTAGCATCGACCACGTGGAACGTGAGGTACGGCGGCGTGAAGCCATAGCCGAACATCAGCATCTCGCCGGTCACCGGATCGATCTTCGGATGTGCCGTCATCGCGGTCGCGAGAGCTCCGGCGTAGTCGTGGGTGCCAACGGTCTTCAGATCAGTGTCGATTTCGTACGGCAGCCCGATCTCGCCAGACGCCAAAATGCGATCGCCGTGATGGATCACCGATACGTTTGCGGTGTGGTCTGTAAGGCTGGGCACACCCAGTCCACTGTCCGTCTTCAGCACCGGTGTTTCGATGTAGCGGCGTCGGTACCATTTGGGCTTGCCCTTCACCAACGTCACGCCGTGCACCATGCCGTCACCGACGAACCAGTGTGAACTCTCCCCGGTGTGCGGGTTGGAGCCGTTGCGCAGGTACAGGCCAGTCAGTTCCGGGGGGATGGTGCCTTCGACTTCGAGATCGGTTTCCTCGGCCTCTCCGTCGACGGGACCGTAGTTGTGCTGCAGCCACCACGGCTTGTCCGGATCGAACTTCGGATACTCGAACGGCCCGCCGCCGCTCGCGCCGCCGCTGTCGGTTTCATCGCCCGAACATCCGGTGAGGGTGGGCAGCGCGCCTATCGCGACGGAGGCGCTGAGCAACTTGAGAAGTTGGCGGCGTGTGGGGCGAGGCAGCATGCGCTGATTGTGGCAGGTGGCGCAGGTCGAGCACCAGGACTAACCGCGCCTGAGCTGGTGACGCTGCAGCAGGCGATGCAGGTGCATTCGGTCGATTTCCGCTTTGCGCGCGGCCTTGCTTACGTTGCCATCGGACCATTCCATTAGGCGTGAAAGATACGTCAGTTCGAATGCGGCGACGAGACGTGCCTTCGCGGTGCGGAAGGGCACGTCGGTGTCTACTAGTGTGACGTCGCTGGTGCTGACGGTGTGGGAACTCGAGCGCGCCGGCGTGATGGCCTGAAGCACCACGCTACGTTCGACGTAGTTTCGAAGCTCGCGCACGTTACCCGGCCAATTGTGACGCTTGAGTTGTTCGAGTGCTGATGCATCGAAGAGGTGTGATGCGTCGGACACGTCCATCGCGTTGAGGGCCTCGCGGATCAAACCGGGTAGGTCGTCGGGTCGATCCCGCAGCGGCGGCATGGCGACGGTGACGACCGACAGTCGGTAGAAAAGATCCTCACGGAAATTACCGCGGTTGACCTCGGCGCCTAGATTCTTGTTCGTGGCGGCGATGACCCGAACGTCGACCTTTCGCGGGTGGGTTTCGCCCGCGCGCCGGATCTCGCGTTTTTCGAGCGCCCGCAACAGCTTCGGCTGCATGTCGATCGGCAGCTCGCCTATCTCGTCTAGAAAAATCGTCCCGCCGCTTGCGGCTTCGAACGCTCCTTCGCGAGCCCGGTCCGCTCCGGTGAACGCTCCCCGGGCATGTCCAAACAGCTCCGACTCGATCAGCGATGGCGCGATTGCGCCGCAGTCGACGATCACGAACGGACCATCTCGGCGTGGACCGTTCATGACGATGGCATCCGCGGCCAGCTCCTTGCCGGTTCCGCTTTCCCCTTCGATCAGCACGGTAGCCTCGCTTTGAGCAATGCGGCTCAAGAGCGCGAACACGCGGCGCATGCACGTCGACTCGCCGTAGAGCGCGCCAAACGAGGTGAGACTGGACACCTCTGCGTTGCCCGTGGACTTGAGCTGCCGGATGGCGAACGTGGAGTCGCCCACCGTGAGCGTGGCTTCGGACCGCGGTACGTCCGCGTCCCGGATCCGAACTCCGTTGAGATAAGTGCCGTTTAGAGACTCGCTGTCGCGGATTGTCCAGCGCCCTCCTCCGTCGTGGGACAGCACGCAGTGGAATCGG
>JAUIKB010000375.1 GCA_030430975.1 Polyangia bacterium | reverse complement strand
CGGCCTGGAACACGCACAGCTGAACACCTCGCTGAGCATCGGGCCAACCCACGCCCACGTGTTGAGCATCGATCCGGAACATTTTCGTATCGAAACGCGAGCGTGCCACGACGTCGGACTGGCGACGCTGCTGCGCCAGAGCGGCGCCGTCGCGGGCGTTAGCGGCGGCTTCTTTCTCTACTCGGAGCCGGACATCGAGCCGCCGAGCGCACGCTTCGACCCTGTCGGGCTGCTGATCGAGGACGGCGTCATCACGCAGCCGCCCGTGTTCAACCGTGCCGCCCTGCTCGTCGAAGACGGCACGGTTCGCATCCGGCGCTACGCGCTAACCGACGTAGCCGCGAGCATCGGCGAACAGCCGCTGGCGCTCGACCGCTCCGTCAACCGCGCCTCGGCCGACGTGGGTCCGCCGCTTCCGAGCGTCGCGGTCGTCGGCGACAAGGTACCGCTGAATGGCTTCGTGGCGCCGCACGCCGCTACGCCGCCGGTCGGGGAAACCGTGCATTTCCGCTCGCGCACCGACGTGTCGTTCGGCATCGCCGGCGGCCCGCTGCTGCTGCGAGACGGGCTGCCCGCGATCGACTTCAAAGCGGAGCAGTTCTGGGGAACCGCGCCTCCGGTCACGTTTTCCCAAGATGAAACGGGGGACCGCAATGCGTTGGCGCGGCTCGCGGCCGGCATCGACGAACGCGGACGGCTCGTCTTTGTTGCCGTCGACGGTCGCAACCTGAGGCGAGCGGTTGGCGTGACGCTTCGCGAACTCGGCGAGTTCATGCGCGCGCTTGGCTGCGTGACGGCGATGAACCTCGACGGCGGGTCGTCCAAGCGCATGATGCTCGGAGGTCGCGTCCTCGATCTCGCGACCACCGAGCTCGTTTCGGATACCGCGCACAGTTCGCGACAGCGTCCTGTTCACACCGCCATCAGTGTCATACCCAAGCCTTAGTAGAGCCGTCGCAGGTATGCGTCGATGCCGGCGTACAGGCGCGCGTCCCCTGGGCGGCTGCAAACCGGCCCAGTAGCGTAAACCGACTTTACCCATGCGGCTATTTCGTCGACCGCGGTCCACATGTAGAAGTAGCCCGGCCCCGCAAAGATGCCCTGCATCTCCTCGACGACCGCATCGACCTTGCGCCCACTCAACCGCGCCGCCACGACATCCACAGCGTACGCACGGCGCTCCCATTCCGCGCGCATTGTGCGAATCGCTGGTGCGCAAAAGGCGTAGGACACCGGAAACCACACCGGGCGCCTGGCCCAATCCCACATGTGCACACGTTCGTGGAGCAGCGTCTCGACCGTCGCAGCCGGGTTGCCGTCAAACGCCGCTCGGTCCGGAAACCAGACGGTTCGACCCAGCACGGTGATGTAGTCCGCGACATAGGACGGGTTTCCAAATAGCCTGGCGCCGTACCCGATCACCTGCTGCGCGCGTGATTCGTCCTTGAATGCCACGCGAAAACCCGGAAACTCGACTCGCAGCTCCGCGACCAGCTCCGACAGCAACGCCTGCGCTGTACTCACCAGTCGAGCGTACTGCAGTTCTCGTGCGTTCCATTCGTCGAACCGAACAGCGGTTCGCCTCGAGGCGCACTGGCTTTCGGGGGACCGCTTGGATAAAGAATAAGGCGGTGCGAGAATTCTGTCTGTTAGCCATAGCGGCTCTATTGCTGACGAGCTGTGAGGAGCGACCGGGAAGCGCACCCCTGCGCATCACCCACTCGGTAGCCTCCGGAGAGATGTCGCAAACGCAGGCGACGGTTTGGGCTCGCGCCAGCAAGCGCGCCCACATGCACGTCATGGCGCGCGCGGGCAAAGACGCTGCACTGTATCGGCACCAGTTAGCGACGGATGCGACGGACTTCACTGCCCGGGTACAGTTCGACGGTCTCAAACCGGGCACTCAGTACTCGTACCTGGTTTGGTTCGACGACAAGCCAGCAACCGAAAAACCGCCCAAAGGAGCACCAAGGCGCGAAGGCGCGTTCAAGACCGCACCGCGCGCATCGGATGGCCGCGCGGTCCGGTTCGCCTGGGGTGGTGACACCGCCGGACAAAACGTGTGTCGCCACGCGGACCGTGGTTTCCCGATATTTCGCCACGTTCGACGCCATCCCTTGGACTTCGTCGTGACTCTCGGCGACATGATCTACGCCGACGAACCCTGCCTGCCGATGGGTGGCTACGGCAATCCGCAAGTACCCATGGCGACGGATCAAGCGCGCACGCTCGCCCAGTTTTGGGAGCATTGGAAGTATCTGCGCGCAGACCGCGCGTTCCAACGACTCTCCGAAGATGTTGGGTTCTACACGGTGTGGGACGACCACGAAGTGGTCAACGACTTTGGGCCGAAGCGCGACTATCGCAGCTACCCGCCCTATACCGGGCGCCGCTTGATGCCCATCGGACGCGCCGCCTTCGAACACTACAATCCGCAGATCACGACTCAGCACCGCTACTATTCGAACGTGCGGTGGGGACGCCATCTGGAGCTGTTCTTCTTGGACACGCGGCAATACCGCGACCTCGCAGAACAACACGATCAAACCGCAAAACCGAAGACCATGCTCGGCAGCGCTCAGCGCGACTGGTTCATCGACGCCTTCACCAAGTCGAATGCGACCTGGAAAATTGTAATAACCAGCGTCCCTTTGTCGATTCCGACGGGTTTCCCGCTTGAGGGCGCCCGCGATGGCTGGGCCAACCAAGCCGGTCCGACCGGGTACGAGCGAGAGCTGCAGGTGATCTTCGAAGCGATGTCGCGAGCCCGCCCGCGGGACGCGATCTTCCTAACCGCCGACGTCCACTTCGCAGCCGGGTTCCGGTACGAACCGCTGGGGCAGGCCGACGACTACACTACGCACGAATTCGTTGCCGGACCGTTTAGCGCGGGCCTGTTCCGGAACGACGAATACGATGGGACCTTCAACGCGAAGCGACTTTTCTTGTACGCACCCGAACTAAACAATCCCCCGCGCAGCTACGAAGAAGCGCTGCCGTGGTTCAACTTCGGGCTGGTGCAGATCAACCAACAGGGGCTGCTGACCGTCTCGATCAGAAATGGACATGGCGTCGAGATCTACTCCCACACGCTCGTCCCAGAGCACCGCAAGCCTGTGGTGACTCAGCCGGTGCCATGAAAGCCAGACCGTAGGGCTGCCTCATGATGAGACAACCAGCGACCATCATCAGGTTCCAACACTGATCAGGTGTTCATGATTTCCCAGCCTGGGACATATGGTCATTTTTCTGTTTTCCGTGCGTTAACACTGGAATCGCTGGCTACCTGAGGCCTCCGTATGCGCATCGTATCGCACCGCGTTCGCACGTCCATCCCACCTACTCAGCCCCGCGGCCACCTACTCGACTCAAGACCTCCCCCTAGGCTGACCAGATCGATCGGCGTAGTGACACAGAGCAAGCTGGCGCGCTATTGCGTTACGGGCTCGGGTACGTCACCTCGACGCGCTGACCGGCCAGATGCGCCTGCGCCGCCGAGAAACTCTTCGACAATGCGAACTCATCCACCGGTTCGCGCATCATTCGCAGCGCTGTCCGCAGTTCCGTCAACATGTCGCGCGCGCTGGGAAAACGCTGTTTCGGGTCGATCGCCAGAGCCTTCTTGATCGTCATCGTCAGCCCGAGCGGCAGATCGGGACGCGTGACGCTGAGCATCGGGATTCGCGGCTTGCGAAGCATTTCGACCACCTCGAAGTCGGTCGGTGCATCGAACAGTCGGCGCATGGTCAGAGCCTCCCACAGCACGACCCCAAGCGAAAACAGGTCGCTGCGCGCCGAGGGACCAGCGCCCGTCACGAGCTCCGGCGCTAGGTAGGAGAGCTTCCCCTTCACGACGTCCGGCTGCGTCATCCGGCCTCGATCCATCGCGCGTGCCATGCCGAAGTCGGCGAGCTTCACCACGCCGTTGACGTCCAGCAAGATGTTCTGCGGCGTCACGTCGCGGTGCAACACCGGCGCCTGATTGCCATCGGCGTCGATTCGGTGGTGGGCGGAATCGAGCGCCTGCAGCACGCGCACGCCGATCGCCACGATGATCTGCCATGGCGGCCGCGCCTTCAGCTCTCGGAACGTCCTCAGATAGTCGCCGAGGTGCGGACCGTTAACGAGTTCCGTCACCAGATACAGCTGACCGTGATCGTCCTCACCGAAATCGTGAACTTGCACAATCGCTGGATGGACCAGCTCCGCGCCGACCCGCGCCTCTTCGATAAACAGCGACCGCATTTCGGAGTTCGCGGACATCGTGGGCAGCATGCGTTTGATCGCGACGCTTCGTTTGAAGCCGCTCGACCCGTGGGTGATCGCTTTCCACACCACCGCCATCCCGCCGTCGCCAACGCGTTCGACCAGGGCGTACTTGCCGCTCAGCAGGGTGCCGGGTTGGTCTTCAGACATGAGATCGATCGCTCACAGATGGACGTGTGCAGATTACAGGCTAACGTGCCGGCATGCCTCGAATTGACCGGAAGAAACCAAACGCCCTCCTGACCGTCGCGATTATCGCCATCGCTACGCTATGGGCCTGCGGGTCGGATGAAGCGGAAGCTACAGGATCGAGCGGTGCCGGCGGGTCCGCCGCAGCGGCCGGCACCGGCGGGTCGGCCGGTTCGGCGGGTTCGGCGGGTTCCGGTGCCAGCAGCTCGGGAGGCTCGGCGGCGAACGGCGGCTCCGGTGGGACTGCCGGCGCAGGCTGCCTCGAAGCGATGCCCGCTGCCGACCGCACGCGAACCTTGCTCGTGGGCCACGGCTTCACGAGCACTGGCGGGAACGGTACGGACTTGCGCTCGCTCTCCGTATCCGAAACCGGCGCCTTGTCCGATGACGGCACGCGACTGGACATCGGGTTCCGACCATCGCGAATCGAGTTCGTCCCCAGCGGAGGCGTGGCGCTCGTCCTGGGCGAGGACGGTTCGCTCGCGAGCGTGACGGTGGAGTCCGCGACCGATCTGACGGTCGTCAATACAGTCACGCTCCCGGAAGCCGACTACCGCGACCTGCTGATTCACCCCAGAGGCGACCGCGCCTACGCGATCGGCAAGAACGTCACGGAAGAGTCTGGCGTGAGTCGCATCAACATCGCCTGTGACGGCACGCTCGCGCTCGACACGTCGGCGCACTTCGGCATTCGGCTGGCTGCGTCGATGGCGTGGCTGCCGGGTGCCGACCGCGCGGTGCTACTAGGCGGTCAGGCGGTGTTCGATCCGATCGACGAGCGGGACATCCGACTCCTGGACATGACCGGATCGCCACCCGTCGAGGTAGGCGCGTTTGACGTGTACGCCGACTTCGTCGACGCGTTGCGCATCGATGTATCGCCAGACGGGGCGTTCGTGGCCATTCCGAACGGATCTCCGTTCTCCGCCGACGGAGGCCAGGTCGTCATCGCAAAGATCGATGGCGATGACGTCAGCGAGACGCAGCGTTTCATGGACGTTGAGGACGCGCGTGAAGCGCGCTTCAGCTCCGACGGAACGTCGCTGTTCGTCACCCAGCTCGAGCCCAGCAAGGTGGTTCAGTTCACGCGGGACGCCGATACGTTTCAGCTCAACAGCACCGTCGCCAGTGTCGGCCTCGCCGAGCAGCTAGCTTTGATCACACGCGGCTCCCTCGCCGACTGGATATTCGTCAACGCCGTCAATGCGGAACCGAATATCGCCGTGCTCAAGCTGGACGGACAGGGCGACCTGACGTTGGTCGAGCGCTTTGACCTAGGCTCCGGATCGGATCAGCTGATGACGGCGATCGCCGTTGCTCCCTAAGCCATCGCAGGGGGAGAGCTTCGGCGCAAAAAGTCTCTCACACGATTCTGCAGCTGTCGGGTGCCGATCCCCTTGGAGATGTATCCGGTCGCTCCACACTCGGCTGCCAGCTTCCGCAGCTCGCCTTCGTCGAGCGCCGAATGCAGGACGATCAGCGTGTCGTTCCGGCCCTTCAGGAGTTCGGCGATCCTCGATCCCTTGAGCGCCGGCATATTCACGTCCAGCAGCACCAAATCCGGCCGGTCCTGGGAGATCACGGCTGACGTCCCGAT
>JAUIKB010000374.1 GCA_030430975.1 Polyangia bacterium | reverse complement strand
GTCATGGTCAGTGCCGCCAGCGATACCGCGACGGCGGTCAGCAGATGGTCGTGCTTCCGAATCGTTCCCATAATCCCTCTACGTTTCTCAGCTCGAATTAGGTCTCCGCTTACACCGCCTATGGATCCGTGGACGATTCCCGGCGGACGGCTACCCAATACGCCCACGCGATGAACAACACTTGAAACGGCAATCGCACCCAGGCTGCCCAGGTCGGCGCCGGGTTCGCTGGATCCAGCTGAATGCCGTTCAGCGCCATGTAGATGTTCGCGGGAAACACAGCGACGTACAGAGCGATCAGGCCGATACCGCTGAGCCTTCGGACCCTGGGTATCAAGATGCCCACGCCGCCCGCGATCTCGAACACGCCGCTGAGGTAGACCATCGCGGCCGCAGGCAACGGCGGCGGCACAATGCGGATGAACGGCGTCGGGTTCACGAAATGCAGCACGCCCACGGCGATCATCGCCACCGCTAGCACCCACCGAAGTATGACTTTCGCGGTCATGGCATGAAGCGTTCGGCCAAGCCGTGCGCTGCCAACCAATCCCCGATCTCGCGGCGTTCGTTCTCATCCAGAGTGTTCCGAATGCGTTCGACCACCATACGCCGGGAATGTTCCGAATAGGGCCGTGTGCGCAGCGACGTCAGCTTGCCGAATAGTTCGACTTCAAACGCCTTTTCGCTCGCTTCAACAGCGTGTTGGTTGCCTGCGCTGAAGGCCTTGAATGCTCCCCCCATCTCACTGAGTACGAACGCGGCGAAGTCCGTTGGCGCTTCGAACGGACGGAGTTCAAAGTCCGTCACGTCATCGCAGGTCTCAAGCCACTCGGTTACCCGCTTGAATTGTGCGACCACCTTGGCCGGCGCCGGGTCAGCCGCGAAGTGCGCGCGCAGACCGCCAACGATTACCGCGTCTATCGCACACGGCGCTTCACCCAGAGCAAACCGCGTCTCCGCCAGTTGCTTGTTGAGCGCCTCGAGCATTCGACCGTATTCGGCGACGGCCTGCTCCACCTGGTGCGGATCGGTCATCCCGGTGGCGCGCGCAGCCTTCCCGCCCCAGTGGCGGATGACGGCGGCGACGGGGGCTGCGGCTTCCTCGGTTGGAGTCATCTCCCGCGCCATCTCAAGCGCCGACGCTTCGGCATCGGCGGGGTCGCTCCAGCGGTAGTGCAGCGCTACCCGCGGCAGCCATTCATCGAACCACTCCTCGAGCACGCTCACGAACAACCCATTTTTCCCGCTCGGAAACATACGGCGACGCGGGAACCGCTCGTCGAGCGCGTGCATAATCGGCGTGGTGTCCGCCAGCATCCAGTTTTCGGGCGTCTTGAGTACCGGCACCTGTTGTGTGCCGGAGCGGGCTTCAACGTCGACCTGAACGTCCACGCTCTTCGACAACGCCTCGAAGTCGGCTCCGTACCAAGTCAGGGCCGCTTCGAGCTTGCGCGTGAAGTAACTGCGGCGCAGGCCATACAGGGTGTAGCGCATGGCGCGTAGGGTACACCACCCGCCGCGCCGCCCTGCGTGAGGCCAGCTATTCGGGACAGCCGCCCGGCGCGGGGCACTCGCCCTCGCCGAAATCGATGTACGGCGCGAACTCTTTCTTTTGCTCGTCCGTCGGCTCCCAGCCCTCGGCGAGTCGGTCCGGTACGACGTCGTCTGAGAGCTTTTTCTCCGTAGGCGCCGTGAGTTTCGTCCCGTTCGCAGCGAACTCGATCTGGTAGATGCCGTCGTCTTTGGGTCGGCCCTCATTGTGTAGATTGAGGAACTGAAAGCTCGCGTCGTGGGTGTAGTTCACGCGGTAAGCCGTGGTGCCAGTGGTCGAGACCTCCATGTCACCGATCCACGCCGCCCATTTACCCTTCGGGTCAACGACGCGCTTGAACTCGGTCCACCCCGACTTGGTCTTCACCGCACACTCGATGCTGACGTTGGTCACGCGCTGCGACTTGGCGTCGAGGTCGTTTTCGGGACTCGGGTCCTTGCCGTGATCGATCCGTGAAGCACACGCCAGCACCTCACCGTCCGGGGTCACACCGCCCATGCCCAACAGGTAACCCGCCGGAGATATCGACAACTGGTGCTCGCCACCTTTCCCATCGCGGAAGATTAGATCGAACTGACACGGCGACTCAGTAGGACGAATCGCCAAATCCGCACCGTCCAGACCAGCGATATCCGCGATCGGAGTCGTTTTCGTCACGGCGTCCTCTTCACAGATGAATGACTGAACGACCTCGATCTCCGGCTTGGGCGAAGGCTTCGACGTCGACGACGTCTCAGAGTCACCGCTATCGCAGGCCGCCAGCAGTAAACCGCCTCCGGCCAACACGAGTCCCATCGAAAGTATGCGCCTCATCATCGGTTGCTCTCCGTGTACGCGCTCACCTGCTTCCTCACTTCTTTGGACATCGCGAGCGCACCCTAATTCCGTAGTCCCAATTCGGGCTCAAGCCCGGCGGCGTGCACTTATACGAAGACGAGCAGCTCGCCTTGCCGCACTTCTTGCTGAGCTTGGCCCAGAAGTCGACCGCACCCCAGCTCCACCAGCCTAGTTTGAGCGGCACGCAGTGCCCGGCTTGAGCAGACGCGCCCCACCCGTACGTTAGGCAGCTCTCTCCTGTACAATCGTTGTAGACGCCGCCAACGTTGCCGTTGATGTTGGCCGAGATGCACTTCTTGCAGCCGATTTCGCCTCTCCATCGACTCACCTTGAGCCCGATGCGGCAACCCGCCTCGCCGTCGACAGCGAAGGTCACGCCGCCCTTCACGGAAATACACTCGTCGCAGGCGCCGCAGTCGTAGCCGATATTTTTCTTCTCGTTAACGCTGCCACTGGGACGGGCAGAACCCGTTAACTTGATACCGCAGTAGCCGTTGACGTTGACCGAACCAGAGCCGAAGTGGAACTGGCTGCCCCAGAACTTGGAGACCCCGATCTTGACGAATCCGCCGGCGCTACTGGTTTGGCATGTTCCCTCGCCACACACCTGGCGGCATGTTGACTCCGAGCAGGACTGGCAAGACTTGTTGGTTTGTGATGCTTCAGCACCGCCCTCAAGCGTGAACTGTCGACCGCATAGGTCGAAAGCGCCGCCAAGCGTCAGCGAACCGGCAACCTTGCGCTCGCACTCCGGACATCCCTTGCGGTGTCCCGACAGAGAGCCGCTGAACTTGATGTCGTAGCCGGCTTTGCCGCCGCCGAGGAAGGCGGGGCAGTTGAACTTCCCCTTGATGTTGTCGAAGGTCAGACTCTCGTTGAAGTTGACCTGAGGCTCCTCAATACACGGACAGCAGTCCGCGCAGCCCGGACACGTCTCGGTGCCTTCGCACTTGCCGTTGTTGTCACAGCCACCTCCGTCCGGAACACTGGAATCGGGACCACCGTCCGGCATGCCTCCGTCGGGGCCACCATCGCCACCGCCATCCGGTCCGCCGTCGCCACCGCCATCCGGTCCGCCGTCGCCACCGCCATCCGGTCCGCCGTCGCCACCGCCATCCGGTCCGCCGTCGCCACCGCCATCCGGTCCGCCGTCGCCACCGTCGCCACCGTCACCACCATCGGTCCCGCCGTCGCCAGGGCAAACGTAACGCCCGACGGGGTAACCGCCCGCGCCTCCGTCCTCACATCCTGCGTCACCGCCGTCTGCAAGGTCGACGCACACGACGTTTGGACCGGTCCCTCCGCTGCAGGCCGTGTTGCGCCCCTCGAACTCCGCCACGCACGCGACCGGACAGGTCTGGTTGCACTCGTTTTCTAGACACTGGCGGAGCGCTTCAAAGTTCGCGCACGACTCGCCACAATCCACCGTCGGGCAGTTGCCGCCACCGAACGTCTCCGGCGGATCGCAACTGGGACCGTCCGGCCCCGTATCCGGCACCCCGACGTCGGGAGCGTCGAGTGTGATCGCATCGGTCGAAGCATCCAGCTTCTGTTTGACGGTGCCAGGCGTTGGGTCGCCAGATTCGGCGCAGCCAACCGCGCTCGATGCCACGACCATCACGAGGCTCAGCCGTTGAAGAGCATTCATCGGTGGGACTCCCAGTAGACGCAAACCATGAACCTGGACCATATCATAGACCGGCCGGCCGGCGGGCATTTCGTTCGTGGCGCGCTCCGCGCTACATTGGCGGCGTGATGCTGACTCACGGCGAGTTCGTGCGGTGGTCCGCAGCAGCCGGGGTGCTCGCCGTCGCCTGCGCATCGGATCCGGCGCCGCCGGGATTTCGCGCTACCGACGCTGGGGCCAGCGACGTGAGTCTGACCGACGGCGCCCGTGACGCGCCGCTGGGCGATGCCGGCGTCGATTGGCCGGACGCCGACCCGTTCCCCGACGCCGGGCCAGGCCCAGGCCCGAGCTTCGACGCCGGACCTGCACCGGTCACGCCGCCGGTCAGCTGCGCGGGTCGCCCCGGCATTGCTGGGCGCCACGTTCTCACCATGCCGGTCGACGGTCGCACGCGACGAGCCATCGTCTACGTCCCGGGCGCCTATGACGGCACGAACGGCAACATGCTGGTACTAAATTTCCACGGGTTTAGTTCCGCTGACTGGCAGCAGGAACTACTTACCCGAATGAACGGGGCGAGCGAACGGTACAACTTCATCACGGTGTATCCACAGGGCGTCCTCAGCAGCTGGAACGCCGGTGATTGCTGTGGTACCGCCTGGAACGACTCGGTCGACGATATCTCGTTTGTCCACGCGCTGCTCGATCGGCTCGAGGCCGACTACTGCATCGACCCAAAGCGTGTGTACGCCACCGGCATGAGCAACGGTGGCTTCATGTCACACCGTCTGGCCTGCGCGATGCCTCAGCGAATCGCCGCGATCGCGCCGGTCGCTGGCGTATTGGGGATCCCGCCCGAAACCTGTGCGCCGGGGCGCGCTGTACCGGTTCTGCATTTCCACGGCACCGGCGACGCCGTCGTTCCGTACGAAGGTGGCACGCCGATCCTCCCGAACCTACCCATCAATATCAAGTTCCGATCGGTCGTCGAATCGCTCGAACACTGGCGCACGAACAACGGGTGCACGAGTTCGAGCTTTGCGACGTACCAAAACGGCGACGTCGAATGCGTTGAGTTCCCCGACTGCCGCGACGGGGCCGAGACGGTCCACTGCCGCGTCGACGGCGGAGGACACACGTGGCCCGGCGGCGTTCCGATACCGGCGGGCAAGACCACCACGCACATCGACGCCACGGATGTGATGGTGAAGTTCTTCTTGCAACATCCCCTTCCGTGAATCGCTAACACCGTCATGCCTCAACCCCTCAGACGTGGACGTCGGGTCGAACTCGTCCGCCCAACGCTCGGTCACGCAGCACACTTCGTAGCCGCAGCTCAGCGCAGTCGCGACCTGCACCGTTCATGGGTGACGCCGCCGCTCGACCGGCGGACGTTTGCGAACTGGGTACGTCGCTGCCGGCAGCCGGACTACGAGGGGCTGTTGCTACTCCGCCGCACCGACGGGCTGCCCGTCGGTGTCATCAATCTGAGCGCCATCATTCGCGGCGCCTTCCAGAATGCCTTTGTTGGGTACTACGGCTTCGCTGACAGCACGGGATGCGGATACATGACCGACGGCATGAAGCTCGTCGCCCGCTTCGCGTTCGAAGACCTGCGGTTGCATCGACTCGAGGCAAACATTCAACCCGACAACACCCGCTCGATCGCGCTGGTGCGGCGCGCTGGGTTTGAATTCGAGGGGTTGGCGGTCCGGTATCTCAAGATCGCCGGGCGCTGGCGGGACCATGAGCACTGGGTTCGTCGCAACGAATAGCCACCCGCCACGGCTCCCAAACGATCGGCACCGTCGCCACATCTGCAGGAGGACGCCAGGTCCCGCGCGGTCCCGTCTTAGTTCAAGGGTCACGGTAACTTGCGTCTACCGGTCCGGAAACGGCGCGCACCCCGAATGCGTCGTGTAGACCCAAGCCTACGCCGTTGCTAAGCGAACGGTGTCGTCAGCGCCTCGCGCCCGGCGACACTTGAAGCAGGGGACGATGAACTTGAAAGGTCACGTTGAGATGATGAGCAAGAGGTCGATGAGGCACATGGGG
>JAUIKB010000373.1 GCA_030430975.1 Polyangia bacterium | reverse complement strand
CCGCGTTCCCGCTCTATTCGCCAGCGCGGACCCGGCGGTCAACGCGACTGCACGCCCTGGCGCGGTGCGTCAGGTCACGACTTCCCACCGGACTCGGCGGCGACGCTGGCGGCGGCTTCGGCAGCCTTCGCCTCGTCGCCCAGGTAGCGATGTCCGGTGGGCTTCAGGTCGTCGTCCAGCTCGTAAACCAACGGAATGCCGGTGGGGATGTTCAGTCCGACGATGTCATCGTCACTGACGTTATCGAGGTGCTTGATCAACGCCCTCAAACTGTTTCCATGAGCGACGATCAACACGCGCTGACCGTCACGGATCGCCGGTGCGATCGTCTCATTCCAATACGGGAGAAATCGGTTCACAGTGTCCTTTAGGCACTCCGTATCGGGCAGCTGGTCCGCCGGCACATCGGCGTAGCGTCGGTCGCGCGTCGGCGACAGCTCGCTTGTGGGATCGAGCGGCGGCGGCGGCGTGGCGTAGCTGCGACGCCAGGTGTGAACTTGCTCCTTGCCGTGCTTCTCGGCCGTCTCCGCTTTGTTCAGGCCCTGCAGACCGCCGTACATGCGCTCGTTGATCCGCCACGATCGGCGCACCGGTAGCCACATTCGGTCCATCGCTTCCATCGCGAGCCACGCGGTCTTGATCGCGCGCTTCAACACCGACGTGTAGACGATGTCGAAGTCGTAGCCGCCTTCTTGCAACAGCTCGCCGGCCCTACGTGCTTCGACCACGCCGCGTTCCGACAGCGGCACGTCCACCCACCCGGTAAACCGGTTTTCGAGGTTCCATTGGCTCTGACCGTGTCGCAACAGTACCAGTGTAGGCATTGACGATTTTCTCCTTGGAGTCCCGAGCTGCCGAGCACCGGTGCGCGCTCAGGTCGGGACGACTAGTTCGTGAACGGCACGAAGACACTCAGACCGCCCATGGCTGAGATGTCGTTGACGATCTTGTCGGTACCCAGCGGCGCGCGCAGGGCGCGCACGTGGTCACGGACGTCCAGTCTGAGCGCCAGCCACTGAGTGAAGTAAAACTTCAGACCGAACCCACCCGACCCAGTCACGCTCAGACCGCCCGGCTCGTCCGTCGCGCCCGCGCCGAGCGAGACGTTGAAGTCGAAACGGCTGATGCCTCCGCCCATCCAGCGGATCTTGCCGTACGCCAGCGACCACACGAGGTGCCCCAGGAACATCTGGACGTCGGAGGCGAGTTCGGTCGTGATGCCCGTCAAGCCTTGCTGCCGGTCGTTGATCGCATCGAGCAGCTCGAAGCTGCGGCGCGTGCGAAAGTACGCCGCTTCAAGACCGAGCTCTTCGGAGAAGTGAAACGTATAGGCGCCACCGTAAACCGGCGCGCCATCGCTCAAGTCGGCGGCGTACCAACCGCCCATCGGCGAGATCTCGTGTCGCAGCGTCTTTTGAAACAACCGCGGGACGACCCCGCGGTACGCGCGCCGACCGACGAGCTGTTGCTTGAGCGCTTCGTCGACACACTGGGCGTCGGCCGAAGCGTTCCACGTCAGCGCCGCGCCCATCGCGCCAGCCGCCAACGCCAGGTGATACCAGCTCCTGCCCATCTGCCTTTCCCGGATAACACAGACTGAGACGCCGCGTCGCCAGTCGCACGCAGGATAGCGGCACCGGGCCGCGTTGGGAACGTCAACGAATCCGAGCATTTTGCGCGGCAAACCGGCTGTTTTCCGGCGAATCCCGCCGAATCGGCCGCGGGCCCGAGCGCCCAACGCGAGCGACAAGGCGCCATCCAAGGTACACCGCCGTAGCCATGCGTCCGTACTTTCCTGGACTGTTCCTCGCCGCCATCTCCAGCTTCAGCGCGGCGTCCGCCGCTCAAGAGCCGAAAGCGCCGCCGGCGCCACCGCCCCGAGCCAAGTGCCCAACCGGTAGCGGCTCGGCGATCGCGGAGGTCGCTTGCGAACTGCACCGCCAGGTGGGGCGCACGCCGGGCGCACTGCTGGTGGCGTCACCGATCACGGCCAGCGGTGTCGACGGCGCCAAACTGACCGACACGCTCGCCCGCGTCGTCGCAGGTCAACTCAACGCCACGGTCGCGGGGCCCGCCAAAACGTTGGGCGCGGCACGGAACCTCGCTAGTCGCAAGGGCACACTGTTGTATCTGCGTGCCAGCATCGCCGCTGGCGAGGTGCGCGTGAACCTCGACAAGTACCCGGTACCGAAGAACTTCTGGGCCCGCATTCGCGATCCGCGACCCGCTCCGTCGAAGCACGCGTTCGCCAGCCGACGTTTCGACCCAGAACTCCGCACGTTCATGCCGCGCCCTCCGCTGCTCGCGAAAGTCGTCGTGCGCGCCAAGTCGGTCGAAAGCAAGGCGGTAGCCCTCGCGTGTGAGGACCTCGATGGCGACGGAGCGCTCGACCTCGTAGTCGTCGGACGACGCCGCATCCACACCGGGCGCATCAGCGCGGGTCGCTTCAAAGTCGAGCGATCGGTCGAATGGAGTGCCCTGTCCCCCATCGCGCCCGCGCCGCTGCGCCAACCGATCGCCGCCGCGGAGATCGTCCGCGGGCAGGGCCTGCGCGTCGGCATCACGGACCGCCGCGACGGCCTGCATTTGGATGCACGACTCGGCGTGAGCAAACGCTTCAGGGCGCTACCGTGGCCCGGCGGCGGCTGCGCGAACCGTGCCGGCGTGTACCTGCACGGGGCTCCGACCGGCTGCGGCAAAGCTCAGGAAAGCAGTGACGCGCCTGAATTCGACGCCATCGCGGGGGCGACCGTCCTCTCCAAAGAGGGTGCCAAGACGTACCGAGCCGGGCGCGTTCAGCAAATGACCAGCCGCTCGTATGCGGTGCTCAGCACGCCCGGCGCTGCACCCTCCAAGATCCCCGGCGTTGGCGCACAGCTCGCGGTCGGCGATCTGAACGGCGACGGCCAGGTCGAGTTGGTCGCGGGAACCGACACCCAGCGCCGCAAGAACGACGCGATCCAGTTTTTCTCGGTCCGCCAAGGCGCCGTTACCAAAACGCAGAGCACCCCGGCGCCCGGCGGCGTCGACGCGCTAGCGATTTGTCCGGCGGAAACGAACGGACGGGCGGCGGTGGTGGCCGCGGTCGGCGCGGAGCTGTGGGTGCTGCGATGACGTTTAGCCGCCGCGCGTGGCTCGGTGCGGCTGCGGCGACGACCGTCGCGCCATGGGCGCCGGCATTGGGCCGACGCCCGTACGGCGGCACCCTGCGGATCAGCGTGCCGTGGCCGGTCACGAGCATCGATCCCCACGACCTGCACGACCCGGCCGCCGCAATCTTAGGCGCGTCTCTGTTCGAGCCGCTGTTCGCGCTCGACCGAACCGGTGCGCCCTACCCCACGCTGGCGGCGGCACTTCCCAAACAGCTCAAGAGCGGTGTGCTGGTCGAGCTGCGTCCGGAGTTGAAGACCGCTTCGGGGCGATCGCTCACGGTCGCTGACGCGACGTGGTCGCTGACGCGCGCACGGACCCGCGGCGCGCGGGGACTATTGTTCGGATTGGGACGGCCGCGCGCCACCCCAGGCGGAATCCTGCTGCCGAGCGGCTCCCCGACGGCCGTGGCGCGGGCGCTCGCCAGTCCGCTGTGCGCGCTCGTGCCGCGAACGTTCTCGTCGACCAAACCCGACGGCTGTGGCGCGTTCGCAGCGAAAATCCGTACTGGGCGTATCACGCTGCGCCGCAATCAACGCGCCGCGCGCGGCCCCGCGTTCTTGAGTCGCATCGTGGTGAAACACGCGACCAGCATCGAGGCGGCGTTACGCGCCTTCGAATCGGGCGACGCCGACGTCGGCTGGCTCGGTACGCATCTGTATCGACCCCGCCCCGACGCCGTGGCGTTCAACGCCGGCGCCTTCGGATGGATCGTGTTGCGCACCGGTACTTTGGCCGGGGGCGCTTGGGGCGCGCCAGGCGTCGCTCAGCGTTTGGTCGACGCGCTGCAGCCTGCGCAGCTGAGCCGATTCGGACTCGGCAAGCTTCCCAACCCGTCGGGCTCACCGCGCTGGGGCGGTCCTGCCGGTGAACTCCTCGTCGCGGCGGACTCGCCGTACCTCGTGGCGCTTGCCAAAGTGCTGGCTGCGGCTCTTCAGCAACCCGGACACGAGATCCGCGTGCGCCAGCAGTCGCGCGCCGCCATTGCCCAACGCCGCCGTCGCTCGGACTTCCTGCTGATGCTCGACTTAGTGCGACGCGTCGGCCCGGGACGTGACGGCACGTCGCTGTCGCTGCAGACAGCTGCCAACCCGACGCTCGGCGCGGTGAGTCCGTCGGCGAAACGCACCGCACGCCAGCTAGGTCGCACGCTGCCGCTCGGCGTCATCGGCGAGTTTCGAATCTACGGCGCACACGCCCGCAGCTTCGTGGGCATCGGGGCCTGGCACCTGCCCGGTGTCTGGCGCTGAGCCCTCCTACGGACCGACCAGCGACGAAAAGAAGCTCATACCGATGCCGAACGCGAACATGGCGATGTAGAGCAACAGCGCCAACCCGCTCATCACAATGCCCGCGATGGCCATGCCACGCCCCTCGAGATTCGGATTGTTCTTGATACGCGATAGCGAAACCAGGCCGAGCACGATCGCTATCGGCGCTCCGATGAACGTGAAGAGGCTGCAGCACCAGCCGAGGAACATGGTAACGAGGCCGACCGTCAACGAAGCCACCGCCATCGGCTCCTGGCCACCCGGTCCGCCCGGCGCAGGTCCGTAACCTGCAGGCGGCAGCGCGACGCCCGGCGGTAGGTTCAAACCATAGCCGCCGGGCGGCCCAACCGGCCCCGGCGGCGGAGCGCCTCCCGGTGGCGCGCCAGCGGGTGGAGCGCCTCCAGGCGGAGGCGCGCCCGGGCCTGACGGTCCCCAACCTTGGCTCACGCGCGCACCGCGCGCCGAGCGTGTAAGATCTGTCCAACCGCCTGCACGACGAGTCGACCGAGCGCGACGGTGCCGACCCACCACAGCAAGTAGACGATCGGCGCTGCGCGGTGATAGTCGAGCGCATCGCTCCAGCGCAAATGACTCAGGGCGGTGAACGCACGGGTGAGACCGCACGTCGGACAACCCACGCCAAACGCCGACCGAAACCAGCACTCGGGCGACAGCGTCACAGCACCTGAGCTGATCTGTTCCGGCGTCACGACGAACGACACGACCAAAACCGCAGCCATCGGCGCCCACACCACGCCGTAGCCAACCAACCGTAGCCACGCGTCTCGACCATACGCTCGCCATCCGGCTGCGTGCTCAGTGGGCGCAGCGCTGAGTGCAACGACTTCTGGTGCGGCGCCCGTTGACGGAACCGGACCGTCGCGCAGGTCAGACGCTGGATTCATCACCGACATCGCTCGCGGCGGGCTCTATCGCGGGCAGCTCGACCTCCGACCGATCGCGTCCGCCCTCCTTCGCTCGGTACAGGGCTTCATCAGCCCGCTGCAGCATTCGCTTGGTGTCGAAGCCGTTTGAAGAGTCTGCAACCGCGACACCGGCGCTGAAACGAATCTCGAGCTCTCCTTCGTCCAAATCGACGGGACTCAGAGCGAACACGCGACGCAGTCTAGCTGTCGCCCCGACGGCCGCCTCCTTGTCTCCTCGGAGTAAGATCGCGAACTCTTCGCCACCGATCCGAAACGCTTCATCTGAACGCCGTAGCGTCGTACGCAGCGTATCCGCGAAACGCTTCAGAACGACATCGCCCCCCGCATGGCCATACGTGTCGTTAATGCTCTTGAAGTGGTCGAGATCGACCGCGATGAGCGACAGCGGCTGATGATGCCGCTCGGCGTGACTCGCCTCGCGAATCAGGCACTCCTCGAAGTGGCGTCGATTGGACAACCCGGTGAGCGGATCCGTCGTCGCGGCAAGCTCGGCCTGGGCCAACCGCCTGTGCAGGTTGCGCTCCTCGGCACGTTGCCGTGCAAGAGCCGAGACGCGGGCGACCATCACCGGTCCACGAAACGGCTTGGCTAGGTGGTCGGCAGCGCCCGTTTCGATGCCCCGCACCACGTCGGGATCGTCGTTGGCGTGCGCCGTGAGCAAGATGACGGGAATGGCCGCGGTGATCGGATTGTCTTTGAGCTGTCGCAGC
>JAUIKB010000372.1 GCA_030430975.1 Polyangia bacterium | reverse complement strand
TTGTCAGAAGACGCCCAGTTGTCTGACGTCGACGTCGAAGAGGCGGCGCAGCGGCGGCGCCGCACCCGCAGATGGCTGCTGATGGTGCGGTCCGTGACGGGCACATCCCTGCTCGTCACGTCGAGTGCGCTCGTAGTGCTGCTACCGCTGATCGTCGCCATCCCGACCGCGCTCGTGCTCAGCGTCGCCACGTTTCGGCGCCTGCGGCCGTTCCACGACTCGACCACACCGCGCTGGGTAACCGAGTTGGTCGACACGCCGCTCTTCGTCACCTGGGCGGCGGGACTGTTCGCGGTGCCTGCGCTGGTCGTGATCGTTCCCGCCTACCTGTTCACGGGCGGGTTGACTCCGTCGGTACTCATCAGCGCCGTCGGAACGGGCTGGCTGATCGCGGCCTGGGGGGCGTGGGGACGGCGCCTGCTCGTTCGGACCACCCACGTCGACGTGCCGATCCCCGACCTTCCTGACGCGTTCGACGGCTACACGATCGCGCAGCTCAGCGATCTGCACATCGGCAGCTACGCACCGAAATCGCGCGGCCTGCGCTGGGTGCAGCGCTGCAATCGCGAGCAGCCCAACCTGGTGTGCGTCACCGGCGATCTGGTCTCGAGCGGAACCCAGTTCTACGACACCGTCGCCGAGGTGCTCGCCCAGCTAAGAGGCACCGACGGCACCATCGTGTCGATGGGCAACCACGATCAGTGGGACAACGACAAGCTCGTCGCGGCGATCCGCGAGCGCGGCCCGACCGTGCTGCTCAACGAGTGGCAGCTGATCGAGCGCGACGGTGCGGCGCTGTGCATTGCGGGCCTCGACGACAAGTTCGCCGGCCGCGACGACCTCGACGCAACGCTCAGAGACCGTCCCGAGGGCGTACCGACCGTGCTGCTCTCGCACTACCCGACGTTCTTCGAACCGGCTGGGGCGTACGGCGTCGAACTGACCCTGAGCGGTCACACTCACGGTGGCCAGCTCGGCGTCCCGTTCGTGAAGAGCTGGAACTTCGCGACGGTCACGAAACAACGTCCCGCAGGCCTGTTCTTTGAGGACGGCCGACACCTGTACGTCCACCCGGGTCTGGGCACGACCGGACCGCCGATTCGGATCGGCATCGCTCCGGAAGTCACGATTCTGCATCTACGCCGGGCCACCGCCACCGTGTAGAGACAAACCACCCACCAACACGACCTCGGTTCGGTGTCACCGTGATTCGATCGGACTGAGATATGCTGCCTCCCGTGTGCCCCTCCGCGCCGGTAGTAGTAACGAGCGCGCCAGCAGTGGTGGCGCACGCATCGCTGCAAACCGTGCCGCGCGTCCTGCTGCCGATGTCGGAGGTCCACCCGCACCACGTCATGGCACTCCTCGTCTTGAGCGCTGCCTGGCTGTGTTGGTTCGCCCTCCGCCCACGCTTACCGACCGCTGGGTTGGACGGAAACGCACTGCTCCGGCCCCACTCGAACGTACTCAATCTGTCGTGGCGCTACGTCGCCGAGGGCGCGCTGGTCACGCTGTTCGTCATGCTGGCGCTCTACGGCACGTCCGCGATGCCTCTGCATGAACACAATAGCTACGTCGCCCGCGCCGATTGCGCGTTCTCGGGCTTATGCGTCAGAGACCCTTCCGGCCCCGCTTGGTCACCAAATTTTTTCCGCGCGTATTTTTGGCCCCTGCGACTGGCCGGCAACTACTCCGTCGCCCGGATCTGCCAACTTAGCCTAGGATTCTCAGTCGTCGGGATCTTGTTGTCCGGTAGCCTGGCGCGTCAGCTCAGCCGTCGAGCGGGCGTCGCGCCTGTTCACACTGAGCTGGTAGGCCTTTCGTGCGTTCTGCTGCTGGCGATGAACCCGCTCATCATCCGCGTCGCCGTCGCCGGCACGCCGTGGCCGTACGTCACGACCTGCCTGCTAGGCGCCGCGCTCGCATGCCTCGACGCGCTCGATGCTGCCAGGCAACGGCGCGCACTCACTTCCGGCGCCGCCGCCACGGCGCTGTTCCTGCTAGCGATCGATTCCAACGCCGCGCTGTTGGCCCTGGCCCCGCTGGCCTACCTCGCACCGACGCTTTGGCGTCGGGGAACAACTCGTTGGCGCCCCGGACCGTGGCATGCCGGAGCGCTCGTCGTCGTCGCGGCGCTGATCGCGCCATGGGCTTATGCGGTACTCAGACACATGCTCGGCGGTCCTGCTTCGGTGACCGATCGGCTGGAGTGGGTGCTGCCGCCAACCCTTGAGTTCCAAGTTCTCCCACTGGGACTCGGCTTGGTCACGATCGCCGGTGCACTACTCGCTGTCACGCGACGCCGAGCTTTCCTTCCCGTGGTCGTAGCGGCAGCGCTGTTGCAACCCGCGCTGCCGGGACAGTCCGGCCCTTTCTTCGGCACCGCGTACCCAGTCACGTTCATCAACGTCTTTCTTCCGATCGCGGTGGCTACCCCGCTCGCGGCACTGGGCCTGATCGCGCTTGTCACTCAACCCAAGTGGACTGTCGTTCGTCTGCTCGTCACCGCCGCCTTTCTCGCTCCTCTGCCGTTCTTAGGCAAGACGATGGAGTTTGCGACCGGCTCTCGCGTGCTCGAGCGAGAGCTTCGGGAGATCTCGGCAGCTCTCCCGAAACTGCCAAAGCATCGGGTGTTGATCGTTCCGAAGTTCAACCCCAAGCCGCAGCCGTTCAGCGCTCCTCTGAACACCGCCTTCCCCCAGGGCGAATACCACGCGACCAGGGCGCGGCTGAATCAACCCACGGCACTACTGCGACCACTGGAATCCAAGAACGCCGACCCCGGTGGACCCGACACCTTGGTCTACATCGGCGCGACCATGCGCTCCTTTCACCGCAGCGAAATTCGGGACGGACTGGTAGGCGATGACTTCGCCCGACCCTCGCTGCAGCGTCTGATACGCGACTACCAACTCGAACCGGTGCACACCTTCCGGATGAGCACGCATCAGAGCAAGTTCGTCGCGCTGCGGCTCGCCGGTGACAAGACCGCCTGGGTCGAACTCGGCTTTTACCGCGCACGACGCCGGGTCCCCCGTCCGTGACCGAGCCGGGGATCCAGGCTGCCCAGCGCTAGTCGTCGGCGACCAGCGCGGCGAGGTCCGTGCGCACCAGGGCACCGGACACGCTGTCTTCACCACACGCGATCGTCAGCTCGTCCTCTTGCAGCGTGACGTACCAGTGAACCGTACGCTCCAAGCGCTGGGCGAGATCGCGCACAAGCTCAACCGGTAGTCTGATCACTTCGAGCCGCTGACTGCGGTGCACGGATCGCGCCGACCACTCCTTACGCAGCTGCGACTCGACCTTGTGCGTGACCACGACAACGCGCTCGGCGAGCTTACTCGCGCGGTGCAGCCGATCGGCACTCGGTGCTCCGACGTCGACCCACATCGCGACCCCGGTGGGCGTTTGCACCCACAGTGCCGGATCATCGGTGTGCGACAGGCCGCGACCGAACTCCAGCCCCTCCTCGTGCAGGATCGCGCGGGCGAGAACACGGACCACCACGCGCTCCATATCCTCGGACGGATGCAGCGGCACACGGAACTCCAGCGCTGAGTACACGCCGCGATCGATGTCCGACAAGTCGATATGAAAACGATACAGAGTTGATGATATTCCCATGTGGGTACTTTTGTCTAAGAATCTTGAAGACGACGCCGAATCGTCTCGTCCAGCTGACTCTGCACGAGCCTTAGGATGCTCTCACACTCATCCTTCTCGAGGCGTTCATCGGCAGACAACGCACGCTTGATACCGTCGGTGAGTTTCATGCGTGCCGCGGTGAGCCAGCGCGCCGCTGTCGCGCGATGGACCCGATACAGACCCCCCAACTCGTCGATGCTCAGTCCGTCGATCGCGCTCTGCCTCAGCAGGTTCTTTTCCCGCGGCGACAGGCGGTCCAGCGACGCAGCAAACGCACCCCGAAACGCCTCCCTGTAAAGCGCTTTCATGTACTGAATCTCCGGGTCGGGCTGCTCGCCGGCGCCAGCGCTGTCCAACAGCACATCGTCGTCGACCAGCACTTCGTGTTGTCCGACGCGGCTCAGCTTCAGCGCGCGCCGAACGCCGGTGATCTTCAGCCAGCCGGCCAGCGATCCGCGTCCCGCGTAAGCGGACAGCTTCGGCACGCCGGACGCTCCGCCTACCAGCAGCTCGGTGCGCAGTACCTGCAGCGCTTCGTCAACGCCCTCGGTCGTCAGCTTCAAACCTCGCAGCGCCGGCACGACGCTGCGCTGCAGAAGGCGTTCCAGGTGCTCGATCGCTACAGCGTTTCCCTCCAGACAAGCCCAGCACAGAGCGAGCTCCGGCACCTGGTCCCCGCGGTCCGGTCGCTCCTGTAACCAGGCGACCAGCCGCGAGGCGTCGATCGATACGCCGGGGAAACGGTCTTCGACCGATCGGATGTCGTCTTCGGTGAGGATGCTCAATCGTATGCCTTCAGCGCTCAGCTCAGCGCCATGGCACCAGGCTACTGCACCGCGGCAAACCGAGCTACGGTAACGCGCGATGTCAGCGGAGCCGAGTGAGTGTCCGGGCGACGACTCCTTGCTCGAGTTCGCTCAAACGGGTCCCGCCGGCGCCGGCGCCGCGGCGATCGAACAGCACCTCGCCGAGTGTTCGCTGTGCAGACGAGCTGTGTCGGCTCTAGTGCGGTCGAGCCAGGCTGCAAGCGATCGCCCTGAAGCACCCGGGACGTCGCTTCAACCGGGGGATGTGCTCGACGAGAAGTACCTCATCGAAACCGAGATCGGTGCGGGCGGCATGGGGCGCGTACTGCGCGCCCGCCACGAGCTGCTCGCGACACAAGTGGTCGTAAAGGTGCTCCGACCTGGCCTCTCGCCGGACGCCACCAGCCGACTGATTCGGGAGGCCCGGACGGCAGCGTCGCTGGATCATCCTGGCATCGCCCGGGTCCTGGACGCGGGTGCGTTGCCGAAGACGGGCGAGCCCTACATCGTCTACGAACACCTCGCGGGTCACGACCTCGACCAAGAGCTACAGACCAACGGACCGCTGTCGATCGACGTCGCGCTTCGATACATCCGTCAGGCGAGCGAAGCGCTCAGAGCAGCGCATCGGCGCGGCATCGTGCACCGCGACATCAAACCGGCCAATCTGTTTCTAGCGCCCGGCGACGACGATACGCCGCGTATCAAGATCCTCGACTTCGGCATCGCTAAGGTCGACGGCGCCTCGGGCATCGAGGTCACCGAGAGCCGCCTGACGTCGAGCACGACGGTCATGGGCTCACCGCGGTACATGTCCCCGGAACAACTAGCGAGCAGTCGCGACGTTGGACCGGCTTCTGACGTTTGGTCTTTGGGGGTCGTTCTGTACGAAATGACCACCGGCGTCCTGCCGTTTCGCGGCGACACCTTCGCTACGCTCAGCGCGGCGATCTTGACCCAACCGCCGCACCCGCCACCGGATGGCGTAGCGCTTCCACGACGGGTTCAGTCGCTGCTCGAGCGCTGTCTGGAAAAGGAACCCGAGCGGCGTCTACCCGACGCCGACGCGCTGGTCACGGCGCTCGACCAGCCTACTACGGACGCGTCGCCCGGACGGCGCCGTACCTGGGCGATCGCTGTGGGCGGTGCCGTGGTCGTCGCGCTCGGCGGCGCGGCGCTAGTCGGGCGAAGTCCGGCGCCTGAGAATGCCCCAAACGCGACCACGCCGATCGCATCCGAAACGCCCACTACGGCGCCCTCCACCTCGTCCGCCGCGTCATCCGAACCGGTATCGCCGACCGCGTCCCAACCCAGCGCACAAGCCAGCGCAGAGACTCCGCCTGAGCGCACCGCACTGCCTGCTCAAGCGTCCGCAGCGACCAAACCGACCGCCAAGCCTGCGCGCCCGCCGGCTACCCGTCGCAAACCCCCCGCCAAACCCGCGCCGACGAGTACCGATTCGGCGCTGCGCGACCGTCACTAGGCCGCGGGGTTGCGGCCATCGCGAAGTCTTGTAGCGTCCACGGCGATGAGGCGTCGCGCGATCACCAAGTCGATACGGGTCAGCCTGCTCGTGGCCTGCCTCACCGCGGCGGCCAACGCACAAGACAACGCCAGCCGACAACGCCAAGCACAATCGCTGTTCGACCA
>JAUIKB010000371.1 GCA_030430975.1 Polyangia bacterium | reverse complement strand
AAGGCCGGTCGATCGTGTGCGGAACGGGGCGGCTGCGGGGCACCATACGGAAGAACTGACTGATGCAGGAGCGAGACTGCAGCACAGCGTGCGACGTCCGGTTACGGGTCGAACGGCGCGGAAAGTCGCCGGTTCTAGAAACAGTGACCGGCGTCCCCGTGGGTGCAGCGCGGACTTATAGGCTCACCGTGTCGCCTGGCTTTGCTCAGGGCGTGGCCAGGGGCGACGTGGTTAAAGTTGAAGACGACGGGCGGTTTGAAGTTATCAGGCGGAGTGGCCTGCTATGTATCCGAATTTTCGGTGCTCCGGGCGTCATTCAAGAACTCAGGGCGTCACTGCCGCCCGCACTTAGTCAACTTGGCGGACGTATAGATGGCGGCCTGCGGGACCGCATGCTGATCTGCGACGTGCCTGTCGACGCGGGCTTTCGCGCGGTGGAAAAGTTGATGTCCGAGTGGGTGGAGGCGCGGTCGGGGACGGAGTGGTACTACGGGAATGTGTACGATCCGATCGACGGTGAGACACCGCTGAAGTGGTGGGAATAGGTCGCGTGTACTTGTTGTAGTGGTCCAGGGGCTTTGGAAGCGCAAGCTGTATGTTACCGCACAGAAACAGAGCACCAAATTCGCAAAGTTTCTGGGTCCCGGACGCAGGTGTGCCCTCGCCCAACGTGTCTACGTCGGGCGTGGTCGAGTGGCGGATTGTCTAAACCGCTCTTCGGAGCTGTAATGGACCAGGGACTTTGTAATGGACCAGGGACTTTGAAAGCAACAAATGCGGTTACCCTACAGAAATAACCGACAGACGGTCGCTGCGTTTTCGAGTCCCAGGCGCAGGTCCGCTTTCGTCCGGCGTGCTGACGCCGGGCGCGGCCTGGAAACGGATTGTCTATACCGCCGTTCGGAGCGATACGACGGGCAGGTGTCTTTGCCCGTCTATGTACGTAACGATGAGTTCCACGTCATCGCGACGGGTATCGATGGGCGACGGGCTGGCGCGCGCGTTGCAATTGGCGGGAAGCTCATGACGACGATCCGGCATCGGCGGCGCGCCGAGTGGTGTGACAACGGGGATGTACGCCTTGCGGTGGTTGAGAAACTCGGCGGGGCATGCGCCACCGATGCCGGTATGGGGTCGGACTTGGTTAAACCATTGCCGGTAGCTTTCGAGCAGAGCGTTCATGCGGTCGGCTTCGCGAGGAGCTTCGACGGTCATGAAGGTCTCGTGCTTCAGCGACCTCCAGAAGCGCTCGAGGACGGCGATGCTGCCATGTTTGCCAACGGCCCCGCGTCGGTGACCGATGGCATGGGCGCGACACCAATTGTTGAAGATGTCACGGAACTGCATGCCGGCATCGGTGATGCAGTACTTGGGCAGGCGTCCGACGCGAGCGGCTGCGAGTTCGGCGAGGGCGATGATGTCGCTCGTCTTGGGGGTGTGAGCGAACGCCCTGATTGCGAGGATGGCTCGAGAAAACTGATCGTTGATCGCGACGACGTGCCAGGTGTTGGGCCAGGCCATGCTTTTCCTGAAAGGAAACCAGGGTGTCCACAGTCCTTCGATGGGGACGTTGGTGATGTCGGTGTGCCAGACGTGATGGGGATGCTTGGCGTAGACGGCGCGGGGCGCGGGAGCGTCGTCGGTATCCACGACGCTGTCGTCCGGAGTGCCGTCATCTGGCTCGATGGGCGGCAAGGGCGTGGGCTCTTTGAGGACGCGGCCGACCGTGGAGGCAGCGATGGTCATGCCGGCAGCCAAGAGAAAGGCGGCGATGCGGCGTCTGCCCATGCTGGGACAGATGGCTTTGAGGGTGTGGACGACGAGCCGGACGCGATCGGAGAGCTTGTTGATGGGCTGGTTCGTCGTCACGATGCTGCTGGGTTCGAAGGATTTTCCGAACCAGTTTCTGACGGTGTTGGCGCAGAGCAGAAACTGCTGAGCGGTCTGCTCGGCGGTCCAGCCCATGAGGGCTCGGATGTTGAGGATGAGGAGGCGATCGGAGGGCTCGACGTGCGGTCGCTTTTTCGGATCGAGCTTGATGAATCTGCGCTTGTAGATGTCGAGGATCTGGGTGATGAGCGCGAGCTGGTCACGGAGCATGGCGTTCTCGATGACGAGCCGCTGAGCCTCGCCGGCGGTGTTCATGACCTTAAGAGCGGCTTCGGTGCGTGCGAAGGCCGCGAGGCCGATGGCGCAGATGATGTTGGCGAGCGCGAAGCGCGACCACTGCTTGGGAACCGGTGCATTGAGCTGAGGTGCCATGGCGGAATGGTAGCGCCCCACCGCCGCGTAGTATCCCGTTTCCTAAATTATCGTAGGGAAACGGACGAGGGCGTAGTTGCGTCTCCGGAGGTCGCGTGATGGGACTGTTCGACCGACTGAAGGAAGGGCTCGACGTGACCCAGGACGACGACTGCGATGAGGAGGAGCACGACGGCAGTTTCGACTTTGAGACCGTGACGATGATCAAGTTTGCGTCGCGGGCGGCGCGGAACGCAGTGAAGAACGATCGGGCGCAAGTCGTTGCCGATCTGATGATGGCGTACGCGCGCGGCATGACAGGGATGCTGATGCTGTCGTCTCCGGAAGCGTTTGGTCGTGCGCGTGTGCTGAACGCGCTGCTGCTAGCGGGAGAGCGTGGGCCGGAACTTGTGGACGAGCTAGGTGTTGTGTGTGCGCGGTGGATGAACGATCGAGAGCTGGGTACGGCACTGGTAGGCGAGGACCCGGAGGTGAAGATCATTGCTGGTCAGGACCCATTGCCAACGCTGGAGTTCGCCCGGGAGGCCCTGGTAACGGGGGTGCGGATCTGTTTGGAGCGTGAGGTGAAGGGCGGGAAGCTGGTGAAACAAATCCACGCGGGTATGGTAGGAGTGCTGTCACGCTATAAGTACGAGCTGACTCGCCGAGGAGTCGATCCGTATGCCAGCGGGTTGCTGTCGAGGGTGGCGCCGCAGATCAAGAAGCTGGCGTCAGAAACGGGCACGCCGGCGGAGCGCGCTGAACGAATCGTGGGCGTAGTGCTGGACGAGCTGGAATTGCGTCAGGGCGTGTCAAGCGCGGCCCGGACGGCAGCGAGCACGGCGGGGAGAGCCGTTTCAACGGAGCGATTCGAAAACCGCAGCACGCGAAACCCGGCGCGCGCCAGAACACGGTCGCGCCGGCGATCGGCGGCGGCCCGGCCGTGATGCCACGACCCATCGATTTCGACGACGAGGCGAGCGGACGGCGCGCAGAAGTCGGTGATGAAGTCACCGATGACGTATTGCCGGCGAAATTGGCCGCGAACGGCGCGCCAGAAGGCGGATTCGGCCGGAGACATGGTGTCGCGCATGACGGCGGCGCGAGCGCGAATGAGGTTGCGCCGTTTGGAGCGACGGGAACGGTTGTATTGCGACATGGTGATCCTTGCGCCGGGGGATGGTCCGGCGAAGGCTCCAGCGCAGGTCGCGTGCCAGCGATGGTGGCGTGAGGAGTCGTCAGGCGAGGAGCTGGCAAGCGACGTGAGCGATCCGAAGCAGGACCAGCACCCGGTGCGAGGAGAAGCCGCGCGCCAATCCTCGAGAGCTGCTTCCATTGAACGGTGGTAACCACGAGGCAAATGAGAAAGATCCGATGTACCAGGTTGCGAAAGCCTGAACAGATATTCAGTGTAGTTGTCTCATCATGAGACAACTGTGCGGCAAAGGATGGTGGCGCTAACCAACATCCCAAGCGGGAGCGTGACGATGGGGCAAGGTTCGAGACGCAGTGTCGAAGACAACGGGTCGTTTGCATCACATCGGGCGCGGCCACTGAGCGCGTCCGATGGACTGCAGGCGGTGGCAGAGCTATAGTTTCGGAGCCCGTCCGCGAGTCGCACCCCAGAGCGCCAAGACGTTTACGACGTTGTTCCGCTCGTCGATTTCGAAGTAGATATGGTTGCCGGTTTCCACCATCAGGACACGCTGTAGATTCGGCCGCTTGGCAGTGGGCCAGGGGACACCGCTGTTCGGCGCCTGCGCGATACGCAGTAGTGTGGCCTTGAGCTCCTCGGCGAATAGGGTTGGAGCAGCGGGTCGGTTGTCAGCCCACCATTTGCTTTTGCGCTCGATCTCGCGAGCCGTTCGCTTAGCGAGTCGAAGCTTCATTCAGATTGAGCAGCTGGTCAGCGAACTCAAGTGCGTCAACGTAGGCGCCCCGAGCGATCTCGTCGTCAGCGATTTCGATCTCCGCTTCAATTTGCTGACGCTCGGCAGTACTGAGACGATTGGACTCCACGACGACCAGACTCACTTCAGTGCCCTCCGGCAAGCTAGTGGGCTCGCTAAGGACAAGCCGTCCGTTTTTTACTCGTGCCTTTACTGCGCGCATAAACCGACCATAGCGCAGCGTGACCATTCGGTCGAGTTCAGCATCCACGGCCAGCCCGAGACCATCTCGCAGGCGCTGGTCAGTCTGTAGTCAGGTGAGCCGCAAGGTGTGCGTCGCCCGCGTCGCACCTCCAAGTTTGAACACCGACCGTCGCCGCTCGTGCCCCCACCGCCCGCGCGAGGGTCGCGGGACAACCGAGACTCCGTAGGTTGCCGTGAGATGCCGGAGGTTGGCACGGACCGGAGCCCGGGTAAGGAGGGGGCAGGCCGCCGGCGCGAGTGACGGACGTTGAATTTACTTCGATGTAAAATGCGACGCGCCGCCGGACCGGGGGCGGCACCAAGCCTAAGTCGGCCAATCTCGTCGGCGCGCCCAATCCGTGTACCGCTCCAAAACTGCTGGAAAGTCGTTGGGGTCAGGGAACTCAGCGTAGCTCTCCTTCGCAGGCGCCTCGACCCACGGTAGTTTCGTGGATCGGTAGGTTTCCAGGTACGGAACGAACCAGCGCGCGTCATCGAGCAACGTGGCGCGCACGTTCACCAACCCGAACTGCGGCACCCGCGTGAACGCCCAGCTCTTGCAGGCGTCGCAGAAGTTGTGTTGCAGGTCATCGCTGCGCATGCCGCCCGGGACGGGATCACCCCGGGTGATTTCGAGTCCGTGGCTGGCGAATGTGAGCGTGAGCGCAAAAGCACTCGAACTCATGCGCTGACAGCCCCGGCAGTGACAGATCGCTGACAGCACCGGAGCGCTGACGAGGCGCATCTGCAGCTGCTGGCACCGGCAGGCGCCTCGCCACGGCAGCGGTTCGGGCGTGGGTTGCTGGGACTCCATACCCGACGCTATCCGCGCGGACGCGCGCTGCAAACCATCTCGGCGACGGCTTATCCTTTCACGTGGCTCTGTCGGTGCATTCGCCACGCCTCGACGCGCTTGTCGACGACGCGTAGGCCGCTGAAGACGAACGCCGCCGTGGCGATGGCGCCCACTGCGAACGGTCCTTCGAGCTGATCGACGCCGTAGGGCAAGAGGCCCCACACGCAGAGGCCGCCGATACCGGCGCCGCCGGTGACGATTGCGATGGCGCCGAGTCGACGCAACGCTGTGGCCCGTCGGTCGAGGCCGCGGACGGCATCGCCGGAGTCTGTGGTTCTCTCGGTCATAGCTTCACCAAGATGAGTTCGCCCTCGATTGCGCGGTTCTATTAACGTAAGCACGATCGCGACCCGCGCTCGTGAAAACGACGCGCTGGGATCGGCGCGCGGTGTCGGCATTCGGTGACACGCTGCGTGGGCTGAGGCGCGCGTTTGAAGTGCACGGGCGACGTTTTGCGAAGGCCGTCGCGGCATGCAAGCCGGAACGGAGCTAGCCGAGCCCAGGGGCACGCTTTGGGCCTGCATCAAGTCGGTGCGTCTAGCAACTCGCGCGCGAATGCTCTCAACTCCGATAGCGGAATCGCCTTGAACGTCACCGCGACCTGGCCGTCGCGGGCGATCTTCGCGGTCACTCGCGTCTTGTCACCCATGCCCTCCGGCGCCTCCGGAAGGAGTTCCTCCAGCCGCGCCAGTCGTTGCTGAGTCACGGCGTCGATCGCACCTCCGCGCCAAGGGATCGGCCTAACCAGGTTGGTGGCGGCAACGATCTCGTCTTCGGTCGCCTGACGCAGCGGCTTTGTCACGAACTGTCCCCGGCGCTTAAACCGAATCGTCGACTGCAGCAGCTTGGGCGGTCGCCTGCTCGCAGGCAACGCGGCCTCGTAGTTCA
>JAUIKB010000370.1 GCA_030430975.1 Polyangia bacterium | reverse complement strand
AAGAAAGGCATTGAAAATGCGCCCGAGCATCTGCCGGGACAGGATCTGCTTCCGCTCGATCACGCTTTCCGGGTGGTGTCGGTCGGCGGCGAGGACTTCCACCTCGGGATGGGCGTCGAAATAGTCGATGAACTTGTCGATCGCATCCACGGGTAGGTAGGGCGCGTTTTGGTTCGGAATCGCCCGAAGCCGCATCTCGATCCGCAAACCACCAAGCAGCGCTCCGAGACCCTTAGACACAGTCGCACCCGCTGTCGAACCGTCCACACTGGACGCGAAGATCAGGCGACAACTGGGCAAGCCCGGCCCGAGGTCAGGCCCGTCCACCTGGACCAGGCCGCCGGAGATATCCGTTGGACACTGAGTCGTGGGACCGATGGCAGTCGGCAGCACGTAGCTGTTGGTATTGTCGACGATATGCGCCATGTCCGGGTATGGCGCGTTCGTGCGTAGCGAGCCGCCGCCGTTAAGCGCGACGCCGACCATCCGGATACCGGCACTGTTCATCTCGGCGATCACGTCATCCGCGTCCGGCAGCGCCGGCCACGCCGTATACGGGTCGTGGATGGCGCTCTCCCCGACGCGCTTGCCGTTATGGAACGGCGCGTCCGTCACCACGACCAGCATGCCTAGCGCGTTGGCGCGGAAGCCGAGCCCCCCGTACCCGCCGGACGGCGGGCTGAACGGCGCGATCTGCTGCCCCCAGATGAGCGGGTTATTCTTGATCGCGCGGTACATCCCAAGAATGCCGGCCTCTGGAACATCGGCGCCGTCCCCCGTCTGAATCTGGGCTATGGCGTTGGAGATCTGCGCGGTGTTCGACGACAGGTACGCATTGCCGGGCACGTACACCGCCGTGTCGCTCGCTACTCCGTATGGCGATGTCGGCAAGTCTTCGTAGCCGATCAGCCCGAAACGAGCGTCGTCCACGAAGTTCTTCACCTCGTTGATAATATTGGTGAAACTTGCGTTGATGTTGGCGATCGCTGGAGCCATCGTACCGGTCGTATCGACAACGAATCCGATGTCACCCTTGTTGATCGTGGTTTTGAGAACGATGTCTTGCATCGTCGGAATGGGCGCCTCGTTGTACGGAATTTCGAAGTAGTATTTCCCGATCGACTGAGGCGTCTCCTGCGCATTTCCTGGGTCGCTACCCAGCGACAGTTCGATATTGTCGCTCGCCCCGTCACCGTCGGTATCCGCCTTGGTCCGATCGGTTTCGCCAACGTTGACGGTGCAGTTTTGATCTGCGTCTTCGATGCCGTCACGTAAGCCGTCGTTGTCGGAGTCCGGATCCAGGAAGTCGAACTTGCCGTCGGCGTCGCTATCCGCAGGCGGGTCGGTCAGCTGGTGAGGCTGGCCCGCCTCGCAGTGGTCTTCGACGCCGTCCGCATCCGAGTCGAGGTCGACCAAGTTTAACTTGCCGTCACCATCGAAGTCTTCGAGGTCTTCGAAACCGTCACCGATCGTATCGTTGTCCGAATCCGGGTCAGCGTGGCCTGGCAGGCCATCACCGTCGACGTCTGACGTATTGCCAGCGGTTATCTCATCGATATCGTCGAGGTCGTCGTTATCATTATCCGCATCGAAAACATCTTCGATGGTGTCACCATCAACGTCGCTGAGCCCGACCGACGGATCATAAGCATTTCCGTCGAGCGTAATCTCGTCCCGATCGTCTAGCCCGTTATTGTCGCTATCGGTATCTTGATGGTTGGGCGTGCCGTCCGAATCAGAGTCTAGCGGGACGTTACAACCGGTGAGCCCCGTCTTGGCCTCAAGCAGATCCGGGATTGTGTCATTGTCGCTGTCCTCGTCCAGGTAATCGGGGGTGCCGTCGCCGTCGGTGTCAAGGTCACTCGCCTTGCCCTCGATATCGTCGGGAATGTTGTCGCCGTCCGCATCGGGGGGGCACTCCTGCATGATGACTCCGCCAGAGCCGCCGGACCCTCCGCTCGACCCGCCGGTGCCGGCACTACCGCCCGTGGCCCCGGTACCCGCGGTCGCTCCCGTACCGCCGCCACCCGTAGCACCCGCCCCGCTGCTGCCCGCGGTGCCGCCAGTGGCGACGCCAGGTGACTCGCTGCTGGTACCGCAGCCGGCAGTGGCGATCGCCAGGGTGATCGCCGTAATCGACACGGTGCTCAAACGCATGTGGCCTCCAGAATTCCAAGCATCTACACCACAGCTTAGTACGGGGTCGGGTAGACTGCGAGCGTGTCAGAGGCGACCGGTTCCCCAACCGACGGATCCAGGGCCCAGAACGCGGCGGTTCGGCCCGCGGGCGGACGCCGGCGTACAGCGGCGCTGATCGCGACATTAGCGCAGCAACAACGCCAGCTTGGGCTCGTCCGGCTCGGCGCGTGGTGCAATTGGCTACTCGCGGCAGCGATGGCGCTCGGCGTCGTCGTCCTGGTCGCTGACGGTGCCGCGCGGGTGGCTACCGCCCCGGTACTACGCGGAATTTGGTGGATGGCGTGGACGGGACTCGGCGCTGCTACGCTCGGGCTGTGCGCCCCGGATCCTGAGACCGATATCACGCACGGTGTCGAAGCACTGATCGCGTCCCGTGGCGGCTATTTACGTCCGTGGCAGCGCGTTAGGGGCCGCGCGCTTGCCACGTTCCGAACGCTTTTCGGAGCGTTCGCGGTGCCCGGGCTTGTGTTGTCGTTGTTTCTCCTCGTGTCGATTCACTCAGCCGCCAGCGCCGGGTGGCGGCTGGCTCAGGCCGGATTGGCGGGTGCACTCGTCGTAGGGGTGACCGCCGTCGCCACGGGACTCGTGCTAGCTACGCGCGCCATTGCCGGACCCAAGGCCCGGTCGCTACTGCTGGCGGTGGCTTTGATTCCGTACTTCGTCGTCGGTGGGGCGGCGAGCGTCCCAGGCGCGCTCGAAACCGGCCTCAAAGCGATCGCGAGGATCGGCACGTGACGGACCCTTCACCGTCGCTGTTGCTCGAGGCCCTTACGCTCACGCCGTTACGCCGCCTTCAGCTCGCTCTAGGTCCCGGCATGCACGCCCTGCTGGGCACGCCCGCGGATGGAACCGACGTCGTCGTCGAGCTGGTTTCCGGCGCCGTGGCCCCGAAGCGGGGGCGCTGTCTCGTACACGGTCGAGCGCCGCATACCGATCCGGCTGCGCGAAGCCGTGTCGCAGCCGTGGCCGCCCACGACAGACACCCGCCGGCCTGGACGGTCGAACGTCACGTGAAATACGCGCTAGCCGCGCGCGATGATCGCCGAAGCGCTACCGACGTATTGGCGGAGTACGAGCTGGCGAGCTACGCCCGGCGCCGGTACTCGCGACTGGATGCCGCGGAGCGCCGAGCCGTTGCGCTGGCTCTGGCGCTCTCCCACCCCGACCCGCTGGTCATCGCGGCATTCGAACCGCTCGCGACGATCGGCGGTTTGCCGCGTGAGCTCGTCGTCGAGCGGCTGCGCGCTCGGGCAGAGCGCTGCGTTGTTCTGGTCTGCACCAGCCGCGCCACCGACGCCGCCGATCTAGGCGCTCAAGTGCAGTTGCTCTACAAAGGCTGCCTAGCGCGAAAGCCCGGCGCCGCAACGTCGCGTGCGCTGGCGCCGGGACTGCGCCGTGAAGTGATCGTCCACGGCGACGGCCTGCGCGACTTCGCGGCGCGCATTCTCGATTCGGACGCCATCAGCGCGGCCCGCTGGGAACGGGCACCCGTCGGTGAGCGGGTGGTAATCCAATCTAGCGACCAACACAGCTCGTGTCGCGCCATAGCCAAAGCCGCCGCCGAGACCGACGCCAACATCCGCTCGCTGTGGACCAGCCCAGTCGGAGTCGATCAAGCCCATCAGGCGACGCTGGGGTTGGCTCGGGGCGCGTTCGACGCGGCACACGCAGCCGCTCTTGATTTTCATAGCGGGAAATTGTCATGAGTTCCTTTACATGCGGCATGGCGTTGGCATCGCGTCGACTGATGACGCCTCAAGTAGCTGTCCCCTGGCTGGCAGCAATTGCTTCGGTTGCCGCTATCGCGTTTGCGGAGCGCTATCGTGACGCCGCAACGGCCGCTACTAACTCGCTTGCGGGCGTCGCGCTCGGACTATGCGTTCCGTTGATGTGCTACTGGCTGACGAGGGCCGCCATGGCCGGCACCCACCCGACCGAAGCCGTCGCAGCCATGGCCCGGGTCGGCATGCACCGAAGAGGCCTCGTCTCTGGAGTCCTGCTCATGACGACAGTCGCCGGCATGGTTACGTCGGCCGTGCTCGCGGTCACGGCCGTCTTGAGCGCAGGCGGAACGCCTGGGATTTCCTTGTTCAAGGAACTCGGGATCGTGATCGGCATGGCTGGCCTCGTGGGCTGGTCATATGCGTGCGTCTTTGCTGCCGCGAGCACCGTCGGGAAGAACGGCGGCGGACGGCGCTGGGTTCTGCTCTTGGACTGGCTGCTCGGCACCGGCGCGACCGCCATCGCCCTCCCCTGGCCTCGTGCACACGCACGCAATCTGCTGGGGCTCGACGCGGTCGTTGGAATGCCGCAGTGGGCGGCGGGCGTAGCCCTTGCAATGTTGGCGGCGGTGGCGACGGCCTGGGTCACCTTTCGTACCCCCGCGTAGGTTCCGTTGGCAATGCGTCGATCGCGCGCTATAGACACCCGCTCCCACCACCGCCACCGGAGGCAGAGCCGTGCGCTCTTTGGTATATCGCTTCGATAACTTCAACGACTTGTCTCTGATCGTAGAAGCCGGAAGCGACGAGCAGGACCTCGAGCTGCCGGCGAGCTGCTCGTGTCGCGACGGCGAGTGGGTGCTGGCGACATTCGAGGTCGTCGACGACACGGCGTCGATCGCGGCATGCGTGGCGGATCGCGGGTTTGGACTGCGACTCGCGTTTCAGGATCGTGATTGGGAAGAGCTGTGGCGATTCGCTAATCGTGAGGGACCGCCCAGCGTGCCACCGCCGAGCGTCCGCGGGGCACAACCCAACACTCAACTCCGGGCTCCAGACGGCGCGACCGTCATGGTGGTGGACGACGACCCCGACATCCGCCAGGTCGTGCGCAAGGTGCTGAGCGGCATCGGATTCAAAGTGTCCGACGCCGCCACCGCCGAGCTCGCTCTGGACGCGCTGCGCGACACTCAGCCCGACGTGCTGGTGCTCGACTGGAACCTGCCAGGTATGAGCGGCGTTGACATGTGTCGTCGGCTGCGGCGCGACAAGAGCGCTTTGCCGCTCGTGTTCTTGACGGCCCAGTCCAGTACCGAGGCCTTGGTGCAAGCCTTCGATGCCGGAGCTGACGACTACGTCACCAAACCTTTTCGTGCGGCTGAACTCGAAGCACGCGTGCTGCGACTGGTTCGACGCTAGCCTCTACTGCTCCCTGAAAGCCTCAGCTGGGCGTAGTCGGGCGGCGTAGGTCGCAGGCCAAATCGTCGCCAGCAGGCAGATCAGGACGGCGAACACCCCCGTCAGCGCGAACTCTTCAAGGCGCACCTGCACAGGGAGCTTCGAAATAAAGTAGACCTTGGCGTCCAGGGGAAAGCCGTAGATGAGCAGCCCTTTGCACACGGCGTACCCTAGCCCGAGTCCCAGCGTCGTACCGATGACGCCGATAATACCGCCCTGGTAGAGGAACGCCCGGAGCAGCGCCCAGTCGGTGGCGCCCATGGCCTTCAGAACGCCGATCTCCTTCTTTTTGTCCAACACCACCATGATCAGCGTCGCGATCACGGTAAACGCAGCCACCAAGATGATCAGCGCCAAGACTAAGCTCATCATGATCTGCTGAATGCGAAGAGCGGTGAAGAGGCCGTGATTGAGCTCTTCCCAATCCATGACGTGATAGATGCGGCTCTGCAGCCGCTCTTCAACCAGCCCGGTGACTTTGCGCGCCTGATCGATATCATCGACCTTCATTTCCACGCCCGTCACGGAATCACCGGCATCGTAAAACGCCTGCGCCTCGTACAAGTCAGCGTAGGCTAGCTTTGAGTCGTACTGGTCAAACCCAGCGTCAAACACGGCTATCACGCGAAACTGCTTCGCGACCGGTGGATGAAACCCACCGCGAGACAGTCGATAGCCAATGGTCGGCGAGGTCACCTGAATGCAGTCGCCGAGCTGAACGTTCAGGTTCTCTTTCAGAGTTTTGCCCAGGATGATGCCGGG
>JAUIKB010000369.1 GCA_030430975.1 Polyangia bacterium | reverse complement strand
CCGGCTGCTCGCGCTGCATGCGCACCGGCTCAAGCAGCTCGGAGAGCTGTGTCGCGAGGTCGGCGATAAGAAGCGCGAAAAAGCTCTCGCCGCCGAGCTGGCGGATATCGTCGATGCGGTGAGGCCTGTCGACCGCGACCGCATCGATGCGCTGCTCACGGCGCGTGTGATGTCGAGGACGCGCGCGATCGATCTCCTCGAGCGTTGGCGCAAGGCACACATGAGCGCGAAGGCCGGCGCTGACACCGACGATCCGCTGCCGCCCCAGCTCGACCTGTTCGGCGAGGACGAGAAGACGACGGAGCGCAGGGACCAGCTCGATCGCCTCTGGGGGCTGCGCGAGCACCTTACGCGCGATCTGGGCACGCTGCTGCGCGTCGCTCCCGGCCTCGCCGACATCGTCTTCGGTCGGTTTGCGCAGAGAGACTGGCCAAAGCGCTTCATCAATGGTGGCCGGGATGTCGACTGGCCAAAGTCGGCGGCGTGGGCGATGCGCATCGTCACCGATGCCAAGCTACAGCGCTTGGTAGCGCGGCTGCTGCGCGCTCGTGGCGCCGGGCAGAAGGCCATCGTGTTCTCACAGTTCACCGACACGCTCGCGTACCTCGAATCGGTGTTGCGCGCTGCGCCCGTGCTCGAACGCAACGAGTGGAAGACGGTGCTGCGCGACCTGTCCACGGGTGCGGGGCACATCGTCTCGAAGGAAGAAGTGCTGGACCTCATCGAGCGCATCGCCGTGGTGAGCGGCGAGACCGAGGAGCGCGATGCCGTCATCCACGCCTTCGCGCCATTCTACCGGCTCGGTCCTTCGCGTCCGCGCCTCGCGGGCGCGTCGCCGCTCGAACAGCAGCAGCTTGACGCGCAGTGGGTCAACGGCTGGACGCAGGCGCTGAGGCGGCCCACCGACGTCCTCTTCGCCACCGACGTGCTCGCCGAGGGTGTGAACCTCCAGGACGCCGCGTTGCTCATCAACTTCGATGTCCACTGGAACCCGGTGCGCATGATCCAGCGTGCGGGCCGTATCGACCGCCGCCTGAACCCCGCGATCGAAGAGGCGACGAGCTTCCCCGATCTCGAAGCGCTCGCGTGTGAGCTCCGCGTTGAGCCGCCGCGCTACTGGTGGCACGCGCACGCCGGCGCCGCGCCCATCACCGTGAACCTCCTCCTACCCGACGAACTCGAGGCCGAGCTACAGCTCCGCGAGCGCATCGCCAACAAGACGCTCGCCATCGACTTCACCCTCGGCCTCGAACAGGGCACCGGTGCCGAAGCCGACTGGATGGCCGAGTACCGGTACCAAGGCATTTCGGCACTCAACGCCTGGCAGGGCGACCGCGCCATCGAGCAGATTGCGGGTTACCAGCAGCGTCTTCGCCGCATGATTAGCGAGCGGGGCATCGACGCTGACTGGGTCGACGCGTGGAACGGCTGGCTCCGCGAGGTCTGCGGGAGCGAAGCCAACCGCATCCTCGCGTGGGCGCAGCTTGGTCGGAGGGGCAGCGAGGCCAAGGAGTACACCCGCCAGCTTGAACCGCGACTCGTCGACGGCGTTTCGCACTGGCTGTGGACGGCCGAGAACCCGGTGGAGTGGAGCAAGAACTTCTGGCTCGTGCTCGACAGCAACACGCACCCCGCCGCGACCCGCAAGGACCTCGGCTTCTTCGAGGATGCTTCGCGCCCTGTCGCCGCAGAAGACCTTCTGATCGCATCGCGGCGTATTGTGGACGGCGACATCGTTCTCGAAGAGCTTGGACGCGAAGTGGGCCGTCCTTTTCAGCAAGGCGCGACGGCCATTGCGGCGGGCGTCTTCGACGAAGATGACCGCCGCGCCATTCAGATCCGAGGGTTCCGAATCCTTCAGTTGCGTCAGGTCGACGCAGCACATGCCACTGTGAGGCCGAGCGAAGACGAATGCTGACCAAAGAAGACTTCATCCGCCACATTCTCGGCGAAGCCCCTCGTATGCAGGCCCGTGGGGCCACGAAGGACACGGGCCACATCGAGGGCTTCGATTTCGCCGACGACGCTCTGGACTCGGAAGCGTCCGAAGACACCCGCTTCGTCACACCGCTATTCCAGGCTGCATTCGGTGATGGCCAGGGAATCCCACGTGCGACCGTGATTCGGAGCACTGACGCTGTCGCCCGCTACATTCCCGACGAAGTGCGCTACTGGCCGAAATCGCCGAAGAACCCGCACCACCATACGTTGCTCATTGAGGCGAACCTCACTCATCGCGATCTGCTGGCGATTCCGGCGTTCAAGTCGCGCCTGCTCGCCCACCTGGATATCGCCGAGGACGCCGTCGCCCGTTTGGTCGCGGAGGCGTTAGAGGGCTTCCAACGCGGCGCCGAGGTCCTCGACGCGTCGGCGTTGAAGGGCCAGAAGCACGAAACCCTGTGCGTGGTCTCCATCATCGACGCACGCGAAGAGAACGCCGGCCGCATAGCGTGCTTCGGGACGTTCAACGCGAAGACCGGGGGGCTCGAGACGTTCTTCCTTACCAAGCCCGCGAGCACCTGGGACCGCGCGGAAGCGCGTGAGCGCCTTGGTCTGTTGTACGAGCGGCAGTTCAAGAAGCTCGGCGAAGCTCCGTGGCAGGAAGCGTTCACTGCGACCGACGAGCGCAAGCAGGCTGAGAAGCTGCTTGAGGCTTGCACGAAGAAGAACGTCGCGGAGAAGGACGTCTTGGAGTCGATCCTCGACCTGCTCGACACCATCGCGAGAGGCTTCGGCCTTCGAAAGAAACCCAGCGTCGACCGGCGCCTTCAGGCATTCCCGCTGCCCAGCGAACACGACATCGGCATCGACTCGGAGGAGCGCGAAACCAAGTACGGTGGGGCCAACCCGTTCAGCGGCGTCACGCTCCGCGATGATCACAGCCGTTTGCTTGGCTACATCGTCTATCCGCTCAAGACGAAAGCGGACGCCAAGAAGCTAGGACAGCACCTCGAGAAACACAACCGCTTCCACAACGTGCTCGTCGTCTACCCAGACGCCAACCAGGCCAGCATCGAGCTCTGGCAGGGGCGCGAGCAACTCATTGGAAAGCTCCGCAAAGGCCAGAGCTACAAGGACGCGGCCGACGTCGTTAATCTGCTATCGCGCTTCTTCGTCGTCAGCAAGGCGAAGGCGCGCAACCCCGAAGAGCTCGCGGAGGAGCTGGCATTTCGAGCACGTTTCCTCCGCCGACTCGCTCTCTATCAACTCGGCGAAGAGGCGAAGGCGGGACCGTTGCGCAGCCTCTTTAGAGCGTTCACCGACGCCCTGGCTCACGACCAGACCGAAGAAGACTTTGCCGACGCATACGCTCAAACGCTCACATACGGCCTGCTCGCCGCGCGTTGGCTATCAAAGGACGAAAAGCAACAGCAGGAGAGTCGGTTCACTCGGCAACTAGCTGCCAACTACCTACCTGCAACGAGTCCGTTTCTGCGGGACTTTTTCAAGAGTGTTCTGCAGGCAGGATTCGAAGGGAAGCTCACGTGGCTGCTAGATGATATCGCCGCACTGCTCGATCGTACGGATGTTGAACTCGTCTTTAGTCAGAGCGTCGATCTGAATAACGCGCTCAGCACCGACCCTATTATTCATTTCTACGAGCCGTTTCTCGCGGCATACGACGCAGACCAGCGGCGCGACCGTGGCGTGTACTACACGCCTGACGCGGTCGTTCGTTACATGGTCTCGATTGCGGATTGCGCTATAACGAAGGCTTCGCCGGATCACGCGTCGCTTGCGTCGGGGGCTATTCGCGTTGTCGATCCGGCCACGGGCACGGGAACGTTTCTTCGCGAGGTGCTTCGCTATTGCGCGGAGTCAGCAGCAGACGACGCTGCGGTCGGGCGCGTTCTCCGCGCGGTGCGTGGCCTCGAAATCATGGTTGCACCATACGCGATCTGCCATCTCCGCCTCGCTCTCACGCTCCATTCTATTCTTAAGGATGGTGGCATAGTTGATCAGGAAGTCCATGTCCATCTTGCCGACACGCTTGAGCCCGCGGTTGAGCCGCCCCCCGAAATGTTTAAAGAATCAGCAGCTCTCGCGCGCGAGGCTGTTGCAGCCATGCAGGTCAAGGACGAGAAGATGTGGACCCTCGTTATTGGCAATCCGCCGTACAAGAATAATAGCAATCACACGCTTGCACAGATCGCGAAGCGTTTCCCTGACCTGCTTAAATCGTCTCGCGATGCTGCTGCCGCAAGGGTGCGGAACATTCGCGACGACTACGCGTGGTTCTTCGCTGCGGCCGACTCCTTCACCGCGAGTGGCGGCGCAGTTTGCTTTATTACGTCGGATTCTTACCTAAGAAAAGACAGCTATCGCCATTTCCGGCGCGAACTGATTGGACGATACCATATTGTCCGCGTTACCCGTCTGGGTCACGGCGTATTCGTTAACGTTGGTCCGCGCATTGGTTTTGCTATCATCACGATGGTTCGCCGCTCACGCCCGCTCACTAGCCCAGATGAGGCGGAGCCGATCGAGCTCGTGGACGCGTCAGCACTTGCTGACGGGATGGCAGCGCGCGATAACGGATCTCCACGAGATCCTCGCATCCAGTGGCTGCTTGCCGCTGCTAGGGACGACGCTAAGGGTATGAGCGCGGCGGGCGTGAAGACCACTCTCTTGCAACCGCGAGAGGACTCGGACTACCGCCTTGTTGGTGACTCGGGAGGCACTGGCGTTCGCTCGGTTCGCCTGCAGGTAGTCGCAAAGAGGGGGGGCGGTCTTGCTTCAATCTTCGTCAGGAAATGGCCAGGCATCATCACCGCTTTCGATTGCCTACTTAAAGCAGAGACCGATGATATTCTCGCGAAGCGAATGCGGCGGTTCTTCGAGGTTTCGGCCAATGGACGGGCGTCCGATGTCGCAGCCCTCGCCGAAGAATGCGGCTGCAATGAGGGCCAGAGGCAGCGCCTCGCGTACCTTTGCAAGGAAGTGCGAAGAACGAACCTGAAGTTCGACAAGGCCAAGCTCAAGCCGGTGTTTGCCGGAAGCATTCCCGATGGCAATGCGTGGTGCCCGCCTCTCAAGTATGCGCACTGGATCTACTACGAACCTCAGATCAAGATTCCGCGCAACACCAACCCGGGCAAGAAGGCCGGGTGGGGATGGATGCAGCAGTGGAGAGAGCCCGAGACCCACGACGTCTTTCCAAAGCTCATTTTTACTACATCCACGAACCGCAAATACGGCTTTCGCGCATACGTCATCAGCGCGGGCTGGTACACGAAGCTGCACGGGGCTACGAGCCAACAGTACCACTACGTCACGCTCGACGATCCCACCAAGCCAGCTCGGCTCGACGGGGGTCACAACAATCTCACGGGCGAAGGCGAGGCCATCCTGTCGCTGTTTAGGAACTGGAGTCTCGATGAGGCGGACCTGTTTCATTGGATCGCCGCGTTCTACAACTCGTCTTACGCACGCACCTACGTGTCCCAGGAGGCGGATTCGATGCTTCCTCTCCCCAAGGTGAGAGATGATGATGAGCGAGCGGTCATGGACATCGTGGGAGCTTCGAAGCGGCTACGGGACCTGCGGGCGGTCCAGGAGGCACGCGGTGCGCGAGGCAAGGAAGCGTTTCCGGCGTTGAGTTCGTCAAAGTCCATCCTGAAGTTAACGGATGCTGAGCTGGGAGCATCCATCGATGAGGAGCAGGTCCGCGTCGACGGCATGGTCCGTAAGTTTTTCAGCGTCGGAGCGGATGCCTCCGATGAGTAGGCCGCCACGTATCGGCGCAAGTGTTCGGTCTGGTGCGACTCTGCAGCCGGATTCTTGCGGGCAATTGTGAGGGACTGGATGCAGTTGCTATGGAGCAGAGGGCCTCATGACTGATCCGAAGGCATGGGCGCTCGACATCAGCCTGGTGTCCGACTTCTCGCTTGATTCCGCTGGTCCGGTGCGGCTGTCGATGCCGTCCGTCCTCCAGATCGAGCCCGAGGCCCTCCTCGCGCTGATGGACAAGGGGCGCTGCTGCGGCATCGCGACGGTTCACGACTCGTCGATGGTCATCTTGCCTGTGAGCTTCGAGCCGAACCTCCTTGTAAGCCCGATGTACGAACCGCTGGCGCTACAGTCCGAAGACCGCATCAAACTTTTCGGAAACGACGAGGCCCACCTTCGCCGGATTCTTAGGT
>JAUIKB010000368.1 GCA_030430975.1 Polyangia bacterium | reverse complement strand
GGACCGTTCGCCGGGGCTGCCGAACCCACCGATGGCCCATCCGCCCGGGCTGGAACGGCGACTGCGGACAACGGCGCCACGGACACCAAACCGACGGTCGAGGAGCCTGAAGCGAGCGACACTTCACCCACCGCCTCGGCCGAAGGTTCCGCTGCGCCGGCGGCTTCGGCTGCCAGCGATTCGAGCGATCCGAGCGAGCCAGCGCCCACCACGCCCGATTCGAAGACTCCGGCCAACGACGACGCCAAGAAACCAGCCAAGGACGACGAGAAGCCGGCCAAGGACGAAGCGCAGCCAGAGGACGAGAAGCCGGACGAACTACCGCCGTTCAACACCGCAGCCGCCAGGTCGGCGCTTGGCGCGGCGGCCGGCTCGGTTGGCGGTTGCAAAAAACCCGACACGCCCGCCGGCTCGGGTCGAGTATCGGTGACATTCGCCCCCAGCGGTCGAGCGACGACCGCCAACGTGACCGGCGACTTTGCTGGGTCGCCTGTCGGCGGGTGCGTGGCTAGGATCTTCCGGCGGGCAAAGGTACCCGCGTTCAGCGGTTCGTCCGTTACCGTTGCTAAGAGCTTTTCGATTCGCTGACAGGTGCGTCGTCACGATCGCCAAACCAGTGTGCCGGCAGGCTCTGCGTCAGTAAGTCTGCCACGCTAAACGTCTGGAACGCGCAGTCATCACTGATCTGTTCGGCGAACGTCGACCTCCTGAACGACCGCTGAACGACATGCGCATCGGGATACTTCGATGTGAGCCACATAGCCGTTCGAAGGTTCGTCCCGTCGTCACCGCTTCCGACGATGACGACGGGTTCACAACCCGTAAGCGGGCACTTGGCCTCCAGCTCAATCCAGACGTTCGGATCCCGCATGTCGCCGTCGATAAGGTAGCGTCGGTAGTCCTTCGCGAAGCCGACCTGCTCGTCGAAGATATGAGCACGCCTCGTGGCATCGACGTCCACCATCACGACCTTGTCGAACTTACCCGGCGCTGAACGCTGGAGCTCGGCCAGAACGGTGTGACCGAACCGCCCGAAGCCCAGCAGCACGACGAGATCCCGCGCCTCAGTCGTGTGGAAGTAATCGATCAGCTGCGTTTGGACCAGGTGCGAAGCGGCGACTTGATGTGTGTTGAAGACCTCGCAAGCGCTGGCGATCTCGGTATGGGCCATGGCTTGCATCAGCCGCAGGTTCGCAACGTGCGCCACGATGCGAGACCGCAAGTTCGGCTCGATCTTCAGCGCCTTGGTAGCCGCATCCATGTTGATGAAATCGTCCCCGGTCAGAAGCAGTACGCGTTCGGCCCGGTCCAGACGCAGCCGCCTGAGGAGCGCTTCGCTGGCGATATCCCCGTTGACGATCAAGGCCCGATGGACGTCTCGGGCCTCGTCCAGTGACACGCTTGGCGAGTTCTCGACGACCACAACAGGCCGATTGGGTTCACGCTCGCGGAGTTCGCGAAGATACAATAGCGCGATCCGACCGGCGCCGCCGATGACCACGTGCTTGCGAAGTCGACGCAGCTTCAAATCCCCCGGTGAAAGGACGCGCATCACGCCTTCGATGACCGCTGTGGCGGTGATCGCCGGCGCCGCAAAGTACGCGAACCAAAGCAGCACGCGACCGTGCAGCGGGCCACCGACTGGGGTGCCCAGGTCGAGTCCTCCGAGCACAAACAGGCCCAGCGTGTAGTAGATCTTCGCGAGGATTCCCGCGTCGTGCACTCCCGGCCGATCCGTGACGCTAGTGCCGAGATAAAGCCCAGCCAACCCGGAACAGAAAACGACCACGAACAGCAGTCCGCGCACCAGGGCGCCGGGCGTGATGCGGCGATTCGCTGGCGAATACTTGAGCACCACGCGAGACTCTACCGGAACACTCGCCTGACGTCGTTGGGCTACGTGTTATCGTGGCTGCTCCGCATGGCGCAGACCACGACGCAACGGGTTGGCCAGGTCCTCGGGGACCGCTATCAGCTCGACAGAGTCATCGGAAGCGGTGGGCAGGGCACGGTCTATCGAGCGCGCGATCTACGGGCAGGTGACGAAGTAGCGATCAAGCTCCTCAACGACGCCATCGCCGACGACCCGGACTATCGCGAACGCATGTTTCGCGAGGCACGCGCGATGACCACATTGTACGGCACCGCAGCCGTCCGCGTCCTCGATCAAGTCGTCGCGGCAGACGGCACGCTCGGCCTGGTCATGGAGCTGCTCCACGGTGAGGAACTCGAAGACAGGTTGCGACGGCTGAACGCGGAGGGTCGTCGCATGCGAACCGAGGACGTGCTCGCACTGTTCGCGCCCGTCGTTCAGACGCTCCAGATCGCACACGATCACGGCATCGTGCACCGGGACCTCAAGCCCGGAAACATCTGGCTCATGGATCCTCAAGTCGGCGGTGGCGTGCGGGTACTGGATTTCGGATTCGCCAAATTCACGCGCTTGCGCGGCTTCACGGCGGACGGGCTCATCGCCGGTTCCCCGACGTTCATCTCACCCGAAGCGTGGCGCGGCCGCACCATCGACGCCCAAACCGACGTTTATGCGCTGGCAGCGATCATCTTCTGCTGCTTGGCCGGACACCCACCGTTTGAATCCGACGAACTGACAGACCTGCTCACACAGGTAACGCGGGCGCCCCGCCCCAAGCTGTCCGCGGTTCGTCCCGACCTGCCACCTGACCTCGACGACTGGCTCGAAATATCGCTGGCGATCGAGCCCAGCGGTCGCTTTCAATCAGTGCGCGCGATGTGGAATGCCTTCACGAGCGTCCTGCGCTGACCCCACAGGCTCGCCGTCACTTATGGATGTGGACCAGCGTGCCGGGTTCGGTGGTGTCGCCTACGTACGATGCATGCCAATGCTTCGGCACACTGGGCGTCGCGAAGTGGAACACATAGCGCGCATCGATCGGCGCGACGTTGACACAGCCGTGTGAGCGACCGCGGCCGAAGTCATCATGCCAGTACGCGCCGTGCACCGCGTAGCCACCCTTGAAGTACATGACCCAAGGCACGTCGCGGAGCTCAAACTCTGAGTCGGCCACATTGGAATCCATCGTCGTCGTCACATGCTTCTGATAGATGCGGAACGTACCGCGAGGCGTACTCAGCGTCTTTTTCGGGTCACCTAGCCCATCGCGACCCGTGGAAACAAGCGTCGCGTAGATCGGCTTGCTGCCCTCCCACAGGACCATCGTTTGCGACACGATCGAGATATCGATCCAGCGTGTCTTGCCGCGCGCCCAGGAGGGCAGCTTGCGGGGCTTCGCCGCGGTCTTCAGGTCTTTGCTGCGTAACCAGCGACCGTTCTTGGCCTCGACCATACGCACGCCTAACAGGCGCTTCACAGTGCCCGTCAGCGGAATGAACTCGCGCCAGCCGAGCCGCTCGCCTTTGACGAGCTTGCCCCCCTTGAGGTCCCACCAAGTGGCTCCCGCCTTGCGCGCGAACGCGACAGGCAAACCATTTTCTCCCAGCGCGGAACCGTGGAACGGCGTGCCACTGTCTGCCTTGAGCTTATCCGCCGGGATAAGTCGCCCGTCCGTGCTGATCGCAAAACGACGGTTCTGCGCCTTCTCATCGGCGACGAACGTGCCGATCAGAGCGACACCAGCGTGGCGTTTGATACGGTCCGCGATGACTGCGTACGGCGGCGACTTGAAGTGCGAGATGTTGGGGATGCGTCGTTCTCCCTTCAGCCACCACGGTACTTTGTCGTCTCCGTCGCCACCGTACCGCTCGCTCATGTCCATGGGGATCGCGTGATCCGGAATCGCACCGATCGCGACGCCTTGATCATTCAGCGGCACGTCGTTTGCCCCAACGTCTAGAGCGTCCCATTTCTCGTGTAATTTTTTATAGTTGCGCAGATGCCTTTCAAGTCGCATCTCATACTGAAACTGTTGCGCCTTGGTGGGAATACGCAGGTAGTTCGGCGCCACCGAACGGACGAACGCGTACTTGTACGGCATCGGCTTGGAGCGGTCGGGTTCGACGTGCAACGCGCGCACCAACGGATGGTCCGCCTTGGTGGTGAACGACTTTCCGACGCAAGCGAATCCCATCGGGCGGACCGCGTGCCACCCGCCTTCGCACTCGCGTTTCGACACCGCTTTGACGGAACGAGCAAGCTTGGAACCAACCCGCGCGTATCCGACTACTTCGGCTTGCAAGTCGGGTTTCGCATACACCGGTGCCTTCATCACGATCGGAAAGAGCTTCGGCCCGCTCGCCGGCGGCACCGGGATGTGCGACCAGTTTTCCCCCTTCGCGGCCGGCAGCGCACCACCGTTTTCCTTCTTCAGCTTGGCTGCGGCCGGCGTCTCTTGAAAGAATTGAACGTCATCACAGCCAACGCTCGCGGTGGCGCTTGCAACTACCAGTGCTTTCCCAACCACTTGCTGGGCAAGCTGTCTCGACATCAGACGGCTCATCCCCTTGGAGATGCACCAAGCGGAGAAATTGGCCAAACAAGTCGCGTCAGCTCAACCGCGCGAGGAGTCGCCGTCGCGGCGAGCGGCCTCCGGGATCAACTCGCGCAGCTGCCAGGCGTGCAGGAACTGGCCACGCTCCGCCTGCACCAGCGTGTCCACCGGACGCACCAGCAGGAAGTAGGTCGTGACGATCACCAACACGTGAAAAAGCACGAAGCCGACCAGAACGGGCGTCTCGGTTAGGTTCACTATCCGCGGCAGAATAACCAGTGCGCCGTCTTCAAACCGAAAGCTCGGGGGTAGCACCCCGGCTACTTCTAGTTCGAGCGGCAGCACCAGCGCCAGGAGGCCGAGCACCAGCGACTTCCAGCGTAGGGAACGGTCGGTGCGCGCGTTGACCACGTAGACGGCCACGGCCGCAACCGCCATAGCCGGCACGATGATGAACGGCCCCATCAACATCGACATCAATGCGGTCGCCACGAAGTTGAGCGTCATGCCGACGCCGCCCAGCAGCGGAGTGATGCGCTCACGCGTGCTCAGAAATAGCGTCCATCCCGCCATCAAGAGCATTGCTCCGGTGAGCGCCCCGAGCCCCACCCAGCTCTTGACGCCTTGCCATAACAGCACTGGGACGATCAGCAGCCAGGTGACGTAACCGAGCGCCGCTGCTCGCGCCTGCCGCGTTCGCTGCCTTTGAGCCCTGCGATCTAGCTCGGTGACGGCTTGAGGCGGCATATGCCGTGGCGGCTCAGCGAGGATCTTGACGAACGTAGCGAGCGCTGCTTCATGCGTCGGCGCGAGCGACAGCGCTACCAGAGCCTCTCGCAGTGCCTTGGATCGTTCCGCACTGGCGCGCGCCGGATCCTCGCTGACGTCGCTTTGGGCCAGGGCGATCTGTGCGTTGACAGCATGGCGATTCGCCTGCTCCTCGCGCCGCTCAAGATCGCGCTCACCGTCTAAAAACGCCTCGATCTCGGCGTAGAGCTCTGTGGCCGTGGGACGCGCCGTCGGATCGAGCGATGTCGCCCGCAAGCACACCTCATCCAGCGCCTTGCTCTTGACTCGCTTCGGGTTGCGCGCGCTAGGACGTCCGGTGGTCCCCATCAAGGTCGACGTAAAGATCTCATCGACCGTGCCCGGACGATGCAGCCGCTGGAGCGTCAAGATTTCGAAGAGGACGGCTCCAAGCGCGTAAATATCCGCCCGTGAATCGACGCTCGTCGCGTCGCGGATCTGCTCGGGCGGCATATAACCGGCAGTTCCGAGCAGCGCACCTGCCGCGGTGGCGTGTGGCCCACCCACCTTAGTAACCGGCCGCTCAGCTACGGGGTCGTCTACATCCGCAACCTTGGCCAGGCCCCAATCCAAGATGATGACCTCACCGTACTGGCCGAGCATGACATTAGAGGGCTTCAGGTCGCGATGCACGACGCCCCTTGAATGGGCGTATGCAACAGCCTGGCAAACGTTAGAAAAGTCCGTCAGTAGGCGGCGCAGCGTGTAGCGCTGGACATGCCCGGGCTCTCCCGCTCTGAGTTCGTCCAGAATCGATTCTAGCGTTAGACCGAACACACGGCGCATCGTGAAATACGCCTGGTGCCGGTCGTTAATACCCATGTCATAAACCGGAACAATCCCCGGATGTTCCAGCTGCCCCTGAACCCGTGCCTCGCGCTCAAAGCGCAGCCGAGCCGTTTCGCTTCGGGCGAGCTCCGCGCGCACG
>JAUIKB010000367.1 GCA_030430975.1 Polyangia bacterium | reverse complement strand
CAGAGAGCCTCCGATCCCGGTCCGGAGGCGAGCGCAGCGATGGCGCCGGCCGTCGATCTGAAATGACTCCGACCCCATCCTGACCCCGATCCCGATCCCGAATCCCGATCCCGAATCCTGATCCCGAATCCTGATCCCGAATCCTGATCCCGAATCCTGATCCCGAATCCCGAATCCCGAATCCCGAATCCCGAACCTAAAGCACGATCCCCGCGACCGTCGCCGCGACCAGCACTCCGAGCACGGCCATAACCACGACAAACCCCATCACGCGGGCACGCGACTGAAGCCTCGGGTCGCTTCCGTAGACCTTCTCGACGAAGGCGCGCGCCGCACGAGTGGGGACGGTGATCGCTGCCGGGACGGCGCCAAGCGCGGCTCGTGGGCCCTCTGTGACCAGCAGGGTGAGCCAGCCGAGCGGTAGTGTCACAAGGTCCCAGCCGCATGCGTAAAGCCCGAAGCGCACTGCGCGGGACCATCTCGGTTTTGCTCCGAGCTGCCGCGCGCCGAGCGCCATCCCGAAGCCGTGAGCTGCGTGAAGCAGCACCATCGCGGCGGCCAGCGTCGGGATGCCAGCGGCGACGGCCCGCAAGAGCACGCCGCGGGTCGTCGGGTCGCTCCAGATCGTGCCGAACAGTTCGGGTGCGGCAAGAGCCAGCAGTGGCGTGAGCGTTCCCACGAGTCCGATCACCGCGACGAACTCGGCCACGAGCGCAAACCGCAGCGGGGTTGCGAGCTCTCCGTCGGGGAGCGAGCCGAAGAACGCCTCCGGGGCTACCGTCGTGAGACGAGCGGTTGTCCAAAGGCGCGACGGCAAGCCGCCCGGGCGCTCCCACGGAACGATCGCGACAACGCCAGAGTTCTGCGTGTGCTCCTCCAGGTCTGCACAACCCGGGCAGTCGGGGTCGCCGCAGATCGCGCAGACGACGGCAGCCGGGACGTCGACGATATCGATCGCCGCGTCCTCCAAATCCTGAAGGCGCACCTCGTCCTGGGACCTGGCCGTTCCCCGCCGTGCCATACCTCTGCGGTAGCACGATCGGGTCATTCTGGCGAGCGAGCGGCGTTGTCGGCGGGTGCCGGCGCCGACGTGCCGCGAGGAAATTCAGTTGTCCCACACCGCCAGTTGGGGGGCGCGATCGGTTCGGTCAGTGCACCGTTTCGTCGTCGGGCACTGCGCCCGGAGCCCGGTCGACAATGACCGGCGCGGGCGCCTCATCGAGTTTTCCACCGAATCGAATCGCGGCGATCACGCCGGCTATCGACACCAGCAGACTGGCATACAGCCCGTATCCCCACGTAAATTCAACCGGGACCAACCTGCTCCCGCCGGGCGGCAACACCATCAGCATGATCGCTTCGATCGCGGTCATCGACGCGAACATGGCGCAGATCACCCGCACGCCGCGCATGCTGACCACCGTTCGACGTGACCACACCAGCGGGATCATGATGAACCAGCCGACCGCCCCGCCCCACAGCCAACCCGCTCGGCCGCGCGCCAGATCAAACGCCGACACCCGCGCCAGCTCCGGCTTGGTCATGTCGACCCACGTGCTGAAAAACAGCGCGAGGCCTAGTAGAGACAACCCCAGAAGCGCGCCGCGGCTACGTCCCCAATAGTTCCACCCCAGCCGCCGTTCCTCCGTCGGTTTTGGAGCGATCCCTTCGAGCGCGTCCTCTGCCTGTGCCTCCAACGACGGCGGCAGCTCGTTCATCGGCTTGAGGTCAACGCCGCAGTCGGGACAGCTGGCCGCCTCGCCGTCAGCGAAAAGCTCGCGGCAAAACGGACAGGCGAGAAGGTCCGACACGGCCCCAGCATAGCTCAACATCATCCGCACAAACGTTCCGACAGCGCCGGCGGGCGATGGTTCCCCGGCGTTGGAGAACAGCAGTCAAACCATGGAAAGCAATGGTGAATTATCTCGCGGCCCGCGTCGAATGCACGCCCCGGCGATCTGCGGTAAGCGGGCCGTGTGGAGCCCGAGTTACCCGCAGACGCTGAACGTGTGGCCCAGTTGTTTGGTCTCACGCTAGACGATGACCACCTGATTCAAGCGCTAACCCATCCGAGCTTTTCCAACGAGTCGAAATCGGTGCGTGAGGACAACCAGCGGCTGGAGTTTCTCGGCGACGCTGTGTTGGAGCTGTGCGCGAGCACGGAGCTGTACCGTCGGTTTCCCGATGCCGACGAGGGCGCTCTGACGCGCATGCGAGCGAAGCTCGTCAACGCTGATGCGCTGGCCCGTTGGGCGCGCAAGGTTGAGCTTTCGCCTGCGCTGCGTCTCGGTCGGGGCGCGCGCACGAACGGCCTGGCCGAGAGCCGCAACGTGCTTGCCGACGCGGTCGAGGCGCTCATCGCGGCGACGTATCTGGATGCCGGGATCGAATCTGCAGCCGACGCGTGTCGGCGGGTCATCGATGACGGGCTTCAGGCGCTCAAACCCGGCAGCGGACGCGATGCCAAGAGCGAGCTTCAGGAGCGTGTGCAGGCGGTCGGTGCCGCACCGCCGGTGTACGAGGTCGTCGCGTCCGGTGGACCCGCGCACGAACGCTGGTTCGAGGTCGAAGTGCGCGTCGAGGGCCAGTCGTTAGCCGTTGGCCGGGGCCACGCTAAGCGCGTCGCCGAGCGTGCGGCAGCCCAGCAAGCCCTGGATGACGGTGCCTGGCTGGACATGCTGGACTCTCGGTCGGAGGTTTGCCAAGACGAAGGCGATGGCGAATCCGAATAGCAGACGTATCGGCCGACGCGCGTTGTGCGTCGGGTTAACCGCCTTCGGCATCGCCGCGCCGGCGTATGCCGGCAGCTACCTCGACCGCGCTGCGATTCTGCTCGCCCACGGCAAGAAGGAGGCGGGCTTTATGCGCGGCCGGCTCCGGGACAAGGAACTAGCCAAAGTCTTGTTTAGGCTTGCCAGCGAACGCCTATCGGCTGCGTCTAAGATGTCGGTCCCAAAAGAGGTGACGCAGGCGCATCCCCACTTGTTGTTGGTCTTCGAGAACTACGAGCGGGCGATGGAGCAGGCCGTCAAAGGCAAGACCGAGAAGTTCCTGATCTATCAGCTGCGCGCCCAGAACGAGGCCAGGATCCTCGGCGGCGTCTTGAAGCAGCTCGGCTACTCGTTGCCTAAGGTCTGAGCGGTCGGGGGCTAACGCAGCCCGCGATCGCCTCTGCGCGGAGCCGGATTGCCGGGCTTGCGGCGCGGCAGCACGCCTTCCCGTGATCGCGTCGTCACTCGGCCGATCTTTGACACGTCCACGAACTCGAGTAGCTCCCACTTCACGTCCTTCACGTGTTGGTTGTTGAGCTTCTCGAGTAGTTTCTCGGTTCCCGCAAACGATCGCTGCCGCTCGAGGATCTGTCGGATGTTGTCGCGCTCGGCCGCAACACCGCGCTGCACGGCGTCCATCGAGCCACGCCGCCACACGACCGCGAACCTCTTCCCCTCGGGGACCGGGTTCGGAACGAGCTCGCCGTCTTCGACTTCGGCGGCGGCTGCGTACAGCGCCTTGTCGACCTGGACTCGAGGCACGCTCGTCTTGCCGTCGGGCTGGACGAAGCCGAGGTTGCCGCTGCGCATTTTGGTCGCTGCGTCGACGGACTTCTCGCGGGTGAGTTTTTTCCACCCGTCGATCGATGCACCGTCGAACGATTCGATGACCTTGGCGGCTTCGGCCTTTGAGTTGACGAGGATGCGCCAGATCTGAATTCGCATCGGCGTCTCGTACTTGGACTTGTGCTTTTCGTAGTAGGCGCGGATCTCTGCGTCGCTGATCGGTGTCTTGTCGGCCGCCGCTTGGAGGCTTTCCTGCAAAGCTGCGCGGTGGATGTCACGCAACTTGGGCGCGAGCGTCTCGCGCTCGCCGAGCTTACGAGCTTCTGCTTCTTGAGCGAACAAGAGCTCTGGGACGAGCACCTTCTGCACGAACGCCCGTCGGATCTCGTCGACGTTGGACCCGAAGCGCTTGAGTTGAAACGGCGGGACCGCGCGGATGCGTGTCTCGACCTGTCGAACGGTGAGCGTTTCCTTGCCCACCGTTACGGCGACGGTGTCGTCATCCGAGACGGCTTGGGCACGGGGCGGCTCGACGTTGAGCAGCAGAGTCGTTGCCAGCGCCGCGACGAGGGTAAGGCGTATCCGAGGGGTAGCCACGCGCGCAGCATAGCGTGTGACTCGAGCGTGCGTCACTCCGCCGAACGGCGCCGTTTTTTGGGCTTGGCGCTGCCGTCCGGGATGACCCCCGCGCGCACTAGCAGTTCGTCGTCGATGCCGACGAACTGGTACGACTCTGCCCGAAAGTCGTAGGCGCTGTGCAATTCGGCGATGACATCGGCCATGTGCGAGGAGTTCTCCGGTGGTTTGGTCGGCCGACAGATGCGGCGGAGCTTTGCGACTGTTTCGCCAAGGTCCATCGCCTCGTTCACGTGGATCAATACCTCCAGCGGTTTTAGCTCGCGCCCACGTTTCGTTTTGCCTGACTTGAGTTCGTCGAGAATGCGCTGTTTGCGTTTGCGGGTGCGACCGTCGAGCAGCGCGTTGGCACCCCCCGCGAGCGCGTCGTTGAACGCGCGCCCCGCCCGGCGCTTGGCGATCGCCTCTTTGCTGGCGCGGCGGTTCGGGGCGGTCTTAGGGGCGCGGGGGGCCATCGCCCAAGGTTAACTCGCTTCGGCGAGCTTTGACGACCGCGGGCCGCTCTTGGCGGGGTTGCGCCGCTTCACGAAGCGCTCGACTCGAGGCTTCGTCCCGAGCGCTTCGATGCGTTGTCGCGCGATCGCTATGGCCTCTGCGTTCTGGTCGATACCGATCGCTGAGCGTCCCAGTTTGGTGGCCGCCGCGATCGTGGTGCCGCTTCCGAGATATGGATCCAAGATCACGTCACCGGGGTCGGTGCATGCTTCGACGACGCGCCTGATCAGCGCCTCGGGCTTCTGCGTTGGGTAGCCAGTCCGCTCCTTCGATACCGGCGCCACGATGCTGATCTCCCACACGTCCCCCATGGGCGTGCCGGGCGTGGGTTCCGCAGTGCGGCTCGAGCGTTGCCGTCGGCCATCCTTGCCGACCACCGCGCGCTGTTTGGTCTTGCCCCAGGTGGCCAGTGTGGACGGCGCCAACGGTTCGTATAGCTGGCGAAACTTGGGTTTGACGCTGGGGTCGCGCACGTACCTCAACAGCACGTCGTGCACGCGCTGGAAGTTCGGCGTTTTGGACGGCCAGCGTCGGTACCGCCAGACGATCTCGCTGGCGAAGCAGCGCGGGCCGAAGATCTCGTCGCACACCACCTTGGCGTAGTGGCTGGTCTTGGGATCGACGTGGAGCACTAGGCAGCCGTCCGGCGTCAGCAGCTCTCGGGTTGCCGCGACGCGGTCGCGCAACGCGCTCAGGTAGTCGCCGAGACCGTTCCAACGGTCGTCAAAGCCGGGTCGGCGCTCGCGGGTGATCTTGCCACTCTCGGAGTCCTTCGAGCGCTTGACGCAAACGTGCTGGCGTCCGGTGAGAAACGGCGGGTCGAGGTAGGCTAGCGTGACCTGCCCGCTACTCGAGCCGTACAGGGTGTCGAGGACCGTCAGGTTGTCGCCCTGGATGAGTCGCGCGTTGTCGTCCCCACGTTGAACCACGCGCAAATGCCCGGATGCGCTGGGACGCGTCGCGTCTTTACCGGCCCAATTCAGCCTGACGGGAGCATGTAGGTCCATGTAGTGAAATCGTACCGGTCACGCCTTGGAAGGGGCCAAGTTCGAAGCGTTGAAGGGTTCGCGGCATGGCAACGCTTGGCTTGCTGGCGCGGTTCAGCGGCGTTACCGAAGTAGCGCGATGACGAACCGACCGCGGATTCTTTCCGGCATGCAGCCCACCGGTGGGCTCCACCTTGGCAACTACCTCGGTGCGATGAAGAACTGGGCGACGTTGTCCACGAGCGGCGAATACGACGCGTTGTTCGCTGTCGTGGACGCGCATGCGATCACGATCGACTACGACCCCAAAGACATGCCAGAGCGGATCCTCGAGACCGCGATCGCCTACCTCGCCGGGGGTGTCGACCCAGCTCAGTCCGCTATCTTCGTGCAGAGCGACGTGCCGGCTCACATGGAGTTGGCGTGGTACCTGTCGGCGGTGACGCCGATGGGCGACCTGCACCGGATGACCCAATTCAAGGAGAAGGGC
>JAUIKB010000366.1 GCA_030430975.1 Polyangia bacterium | reverse complement strand
GGGGATCGTGAAAAACGTCAACGCGGCCCCTGGCACCGTTACCAGCAACGTTTATATCTCCATGGATATACCACTTGACCACGGGCTCACGCTAAACGTGGGCAACCCGACGCCCACCCCCAAAGGCCCGGATACCGTGTTCGCAAACATCGCCGTCCGAGTCGGCGAGCTCGGTCACTTGATCTTTCCGTTTGGGCAGAGTCAGCGATCCATTCCCGTCACCGACCCGATTCAGCTCCAAGGCGTGCCGCCGCTAAGTGGGGCGCTGACCGGCGCCACCTACGTCTCGACGGCGCGGGCAACGACTGGGGCGGCCGATCTCACTCCCCGGTCAGTCCTGGGATTGTTCGGCACGACCGTCAGCGGCGGCACGATTCCGCTCGACAACTTCGTGGAGATACCGCAGCTCGACGAGCCCCCGGCCGGCGTCTGGGACGGTCGGCAACTGAACGCCTCGGTTCCTGCGGGCGGCCTCACGCCGGACCTGTTCGTGTACGAGATCTCGAGTGGCGGGGGGCTGGTCAACTGGGTCGTCGCCGTCCCCGCCTCGGACGCGGCGGTCGCACTTCCTTCGCTTCCGCCATCGCCCTTGGGCGGCTTGGTGCCCGGCCCGGTTACGGTCACGGTCAGCGCGGCCCACATTCCGGACTTCGTCTACGGAACGGTCCGCTACCGCCAGTTGGCGCGGCGAGGCTGGGAGGCTTACGCGCAGGATGTCTTCTATCCCATCTATGAGCCATAAAGAGCAGCGCAGCCGTAAGATGTCGTGGGCGTGCGCCTCGGCTCTCGTCGCGGCGCTTGCGGTCAGCTGCGGGTTTGATCGAGGCGACCGCTGGCTGCCAGATGAAGGCCGTGGCGGCCAGCCGGCATGCGAGCTCGACGCGCAGCGCTGCGGCGACGGCATCGAGCGCTGCGTCACCACGACCGAGGGCGTCGGTTGGGTGACGATCGAGGACTGCGACGCGCAAGGCAAAGTCTGCGCTCCGTCACTGCTAAAGTGCACCGACTGCGTACCAGACGCCGTCGAGTGCGACGAACAAACGCCGCGAACCTGCTCCTCGGACGGTTCCGGCTTCGTATCGTCGGGCAGCGCGTGCGATACCCAGCCGGGCGTCGCCTGTCGTAGCGGAACTTGTACGGACCTGTGCGCGAGCGCCGCAGAGCGCCGCAGCAACGTCGGCTGTGAGTACTGGGCTGTCGACCTCGACAATGCGATGATCGACGACTCACTGAACGCTGCAGCCCAGCAGTTCGCGGTCGTCGTCAGCAATCCTCAACCGGACCTCAGCGCCACGGTTACGATCGAGCAAGACGACTCGGCCGTAGGAGCAGCTGGCGCACCAACCCAGGTTGCGAGCGCGGAAGTCCCACCGCTCGGCTTGCGCGTATTCAAGCTGGGCCCTCGGGAAGTCGATGGCTCCCCCGAAGGTGAATACAACACCGGCTCGCACACCGCGCTCACGCGCCAGGCGTATCGCGTCACGAGCACCGTGCCGATCATCGCTTACCAATTCAACCCGCTAGAAAACGTCAACGTGTTCTCAAACGACGCGTCGTTGCTCAAGCCAGTCGAAGCGCTCACGTACGATCCGGGAACGTTGTCGAACGCCTACGTCGTGCTGGGGTGGCCACAGACCATCGCCAGCACGGATGACCCGGCAACGAACTTCAACCCAAACAATCCGATCGATCTCCGTTCGTTCGTGACGATTGTGGCTACGCGCGAGGCCACCTCGATCCGCGTGCGTCCGACGGCGCGCATCATCGGAAGCGACTCCGTACCCAGCATCGACGCTGGCGGCGAGCTAGCCATCAAGCTCGAGCCTTTCGAGGTGTTAAACCTGGAAACCGATGACTTCAACGCGGACTTCACCGGGTCGGCGATCGATGCCGACCAGCCCATCGTAGTGTTTAGCGGCGGCGAGGCGAGCGACGCCCCGTTCTTCGACTCCTTGTCCGGCCGGCAATGCTGCGCGGACCACCTCGAAGAGCAACTCGACCCCCGGCGAACGGCGGGCCGCCGGTTCGTGGCGACCGTTAGCGCCAATCGCACTCGGGCGCTGAGCGAGGCCGGCGCCAGCATCGCAACCGTCACACAAACCGATCACTTTCGCGTGATCGCGGCGACGGAGCGAGGCGCCAACATCACCACTACGCTGAACGGCGCGTTCACCGAGCTCAGCTTGGCTGGCCTCGGCAGCTTCGTCGACATAGACGCGACCCGCGACTTCGTTCTGGAAAGCGACGAACCGATCCAGCAAGCCAGAACGCCGCTGGCGTGGCGCGTGGCTTGCCGGGCGGGGATCCGAGCTTTTTGATCGTTCCGCCGGCGGAACAGTTCCGCAACTCGTACGTGTTTCTGACTCCCGACAAGTACCTGTACGACTTCATTCGCATCATCGCGCCCCCGGATACCGGCATCCTATTGGACGGGTCACCGCTCAGCGAAGCGATCGCCTGCGAGACCAGCCCCGGCGACGGGCTCACAGAAGCGGAGCGCGGCTCCCCCACCCCGCCGTTCGTCGTGCACCGCTGCCAGCTCAGCTTCCCCGTCATCGACCCAGACGAGGAAGCGCCGGATAACGTCTCGCCCGGCCTGCAGGACGACGGCGTGCATCGGATCGACGCTGAGCGACCGGTCGGCGTGCTCGTCGAAGGCTTCGATTCGTTTGTGAGCTACGCATACGCCGCCGGCACCGAGCTCGAGAGCATCGTTCCCCGCTGACCCGCGAAGGCCTGCCTGCGCGTCCCGCGCCAACCGAGCAGATCCGCTACGGCTTGCGCTTGGTCGCAAGCGGCCATTGTGTCAGAAGTGGCACCGCTGCGCCCGGACCGCTCTGCCGCACCGCCCGTGCACACTCCGCCCGGCTCAGCCGTCGAGGTCCAAAGATCGTCGGATCAGCGGAGTCCGAGTCCATGAGCATCCCGGGAAAGTCGACACCGAAGTCGTCTGGATGGCCTGGCATATCCAGGAAGATATGACCTAGCTCATGAGCCAACGTGTAACTTCGAGCCCCGGCGAACACCGCGGTCTCGTCGATCACCACCGCGTTGCGAATACTGCCCTGATCGCCGAGAATAAACGATTCCCCAATGCGTCCGCTGCGCGAGAAACTGGGCACGATGAAGACTTCGATTGTGGCTGGGTCGCTGTCGGATAGTCCCTTGATCAAGGCACGCTCTTCGATCGTTCCCGCCGACGCGTTCAGGTCGTAGAAATGCTCCAGACCATCCGACAGATCGACCTCTCCCAAACAGACATCGAGCGCAGGATCGGTGGACAGCGGCCCCCCGTCCGCGGAACGAATCGCCACCGGTTTGCCCACGTTCGAACGCACCAGGATATCCGCGCTGCGAAGGGCGCCCGGCCCGATGCGCGGGTTGGGGCTAATGTGCGCGCGGTATCCCAGCTTGCGCAGGCGCGCGGCCACGAGCCCGGCGGCTTCGATCGGCGTGGTACCCGCAACCGTCTCGACCTGCACGGTGGTGCGACTAAGCTTGAAACGCACCGTGCCGCCCCCGGCAGGCAGCGCAACGCCGCAGCCGACTGCAAGCATGCTGGGCGGTGGTGGGTCGACGATCGCCACATCCACCTGCCGGCGCGTGCCGAAGTGGATACCGCACTGGCCCCACAGGGCGCTCGCGGTCTGAACCTCTCGCACGGCTACTGCCCGCGCCAGCCGATCTGCACCACCCAGCGGTGTGGGCGCACCCGGGGCAGCTCGTACGATACGGACGCGTAGCTTGCCACGTAGCCGCTCGATCGGAACCGATCCACGCCGCGGACCACCGACGCGGATCGCCGCCAGCTTGCGCTCGCCGATCGACACCACGATCCGCCCGCCGACATCACCCAGCAACGTCCGGTGCTTCGCGCTTGGATGAGTGCGGTCGACGGCGTCGGTGCTGAGTCGAAGCATCGGCGTCCTGACGCAGGCGAGCCCCTTGGCCGTATCCGCTGGACACGACGCCGTCGCGACCGGAACGCTCGTCAATTGGTCAAGCGCTTCGCCGGCCGCGTCGAAACTGGAGACCGTAACCACCTTCGGAAGCGCGCCGGGTGGACCGACGACTCGCCAGCGCAGGGCGTCCGCGTCGTCCGACGGATCGGCACCCGAGAGCTCCGCGGGCAACGTGCGCGACAGTGACGCGTGTGACCGCGCCATGTCGACGCTTCGTCCCGCACCGTCCACCGGTTGGCCCAGCAACACCGCCACCTCGCGTACACCGGCTGCCGTGTGAATCCGCGCGGCGCCGGGCTTGAGACCCTGGACGGACAGGCGACCGGTGAAAGGCAGCTTGGCCACGGGTTTGGCGCCGGTCCAAAGCCGCACGACGTCGCCGTCGACACGGATCGCCTTGACGCTGTTGGAGCTCAGTTCGACCGCGTCTCCCGGCTTGTTCCCTTCCGTGTCTGGACGCCCGTCGCCGTCATCGTCATCGCGGTCCGCCGGGACCCAGTAGACGTCCTCCGAACTCTCGACCGCGCCAGCGCCCGCGGTCACAAGCATGAGCACCGCGGCGACCAGGCCGGTCAGCTTTCGCACGGCGTTTCGCCGCCCCAGGCGCTTCAGACAGAGAGTCAACGGGCTGAAGCTGCCTGCCGTGTTGAGTTCATTCGACCCACCCGAGCTGTATGCGGCGGTAGGCTGGTTCGTCCAGCACGGGCTGGGGTTCGGTTCCACTTGCCAATATCAGCCCCGCCCACGCCATCGTTCCGAGTTGCTTGCTGCTCGACAGATCGGCGGCGATCGCCAGCGCTTCGTCGCTCGAGCCGCTGTCTCGAAGAGCGGCTGCGGCGATACCTCGCAGCGCTTCACGACGCGTGCTGCGCGCCAAGTCCCGCAGCTGCCGGCCCAGCTGAGGCCGCCCGTATGAGCGGGCGAGATACAGGGCGGCCCGGATCCCCGGTGCATCGCCCAGTGCCGGTCCCTTGGCGAGCGACTCGAGCATCGGTTGGGCACTGGTAGCGCCGACGTCTGCAAGTCGATACAAGAACGTCGTGTCCCGATCCGCCGAGGGGCGGTCGCTGAGCCGCGCGACTAACTCAACGGTCGGACGCACCTCGGGCGGCTTTTCGTTCCCGCCTAGCGCCCACAGCACCAAAGACCAGGCCGTTCGTGCGCTGGTCGGTCCGGACGTAGCTCGATCCGCTGCTGCCTCGACGGGTCCGTCGTCACCCGCACGCACCGCGAGTTCACCCAGCACCAGCCAGCGCCCTAGGTGGCGCTCAGCGTCGCGCAGAACGGCCAACGCCGGCGTCACACCGATCGGCAACGAGCGGTGGCGCAGAAGCGGTACGAACAGCTCGGAGCACAGGCTGATGCGGTGACTCTCCTTGATCTTGGGCGCCACCGCCGCGATGTGATGTCCCTCCGACTCGCCCCGCGCGACCCGTGCGACCTCGGCAGCAAACGCCAGGTGCGGGTGGCGGCTTGTCACGACCTTCGCGAGAGCCTGAGACAGGGCCGGATCGGTGCTGAAACACGCTGCGGACAACGTTGACAGCCCCCCACAAGTCTCCGAACCGAGGGCTTTCGCCAAGTGCTCGGTAGCACGCCGGTCGTCCGCTTCAGCGAGGGCCCGCGCCGAAGATGTGTACAGAGGTCGCTCGAACGAGCCACGCTTGGTCAACACTGCAAGCGCTTTCGCTGCGCCATCGCGAACTTTGACCGAATGGGGGCACAGAGCGCGCAGAACACCGGCGAGCTGGGGCTCGCGAGACGGTTTTCTCCGCAGCGCGGACGACACGATGCCTTGAAGCCGCTCAGGGATGGCGTCCCCGAGAGCTTCCCCCTGCTCCTCGACTTTGTTCATCCGGGTGAGAGGTAGAACATATCATTAACTGCCGAACACCGTCCCTAGAAAGCCGGCGCGAACGCGCGGTCGACAGGCCCCGACCGGGCCGTCAAGCGGTGTAAGCCAACCGGGACCGAACCCGTTACCAGTGCGGGAACCTGGCCCCTAGGCGCCCGAACTAACTAGAAAATCAGTCATTGAGTTTGACCGACCCACACCGTGCAACTAGCCTTCCGGCGTATCGCCTTAAAGGCTTGATCCGGCGCTTCCTACGCCCAGTAGCAGGTCCCGGTAGGAGTAAGAAATGCAAAGAGCTGCGCTTGTCCTCGTAACGTCTATCGTCGTCCCCGCTTTCCTTGCCACCGG
>JAUIKB010000365.1 GCA_030430975.1 Polyangia bacterium | reverse complement strand
GAACGCGTTGAGCACGTGGCTCATCGTGTGGAGCGACGCGACGCCGAGGCGGTGGTCGGCGTCGACGGTGACCTGCACGGTGCCGCTCGGTTCGGCGGTCGCATCGTCGAGGACGTGCCACCAGGTGTCACCGTCGAGTTCGACGTTCAACCGCAGCGCACCGAGCGTTGCGTCGATGCGCACCTCCCAGGTCACCGCGAGCTCCCGGCTTCGCCCGTTCCCAGCGGTCGCAGCCGCAGCCGCAGCAGGACCAATACCAGCGCGCTCAGCGCCGCCAGGACCAAGGAAAACGTGACTGCGAGCTCGGTATCGGACTCTAGAGCCGTGAAGATCGCCAGTGGCATCGTTTGCGTGGCGCCCACGAGGTTGCCGGCGAAGAGCATCGTCGCGCCGAATTCACCCAGCGACCGCGTCCAAGCCAACGACGCAGCGGCGATCAGGCCGGGAAGCGACACCGGGATGGCGATTCGCAGGAACGCCTCGGGCGCCGAGGCGCCGAGCGTGCGCGCGACCAGCAGCGTGTCGGGGTCGAGTTTGCGAAACGCCGCACTTGCCGTTTGTATGTACAGCGGCGCGGAGACGACGACCTGGGCGATCACGACTGCCGCCCAGGTGAAGGGGATCGAGATGCCGGAGTCCGTGAGCAGTTGACCGAGCAGACCCTGGCGCCCGAACGTCATCAGCAGCGCCACGCCGATAACGGCCGGAGGGATCACGACCGGCAGTTCGACGAGCACGCCGACCGCGCGCCGCACTCGGGTGGCTGGACCTGACAGCCAAAACGCCAGCGGCGTTCCGCACACCAAGATGACGAGTAGGCTGACCAGCGTCGTGCGGAAGCTGAGCCAAAGCGCTGGCGTGAAGGCAGGGTGACGCACGCCGGCGCCGATCGCTCCCGGAGGTGCCGCTAGCGCCAGGGCGACGAGGGGAGCGCCCAACAGGAGCACCAAGGCTCCGCTGAGGGCGAACGCGAAGCCGCGGCTTGCTCTCAGTAGCGATGAACGAGTCATGGTAGCGAAACCAAGAAGCCGTGCCGCTTCAGCGTGCGCTGTCCGCGAGCGGAGCGGGTCGCGTCGATGAACGCCCGTGCCAGATCCGCCCGCTTGGACGCGGCTACGCGGGCGATGCGGTAATTCGCCCGCACGTTGACCGGCGGGGGAATGGGCACGGTGGTGACCTTCGAAGAGGACCGAGCGTCGGTGCGGTACACGACGGCGGCATCGGCGTCACCGAGTTCGACCTTGGCGCGAACGATGCGGACATTCGGTTCCCGCGATACGATCGAGCGCCGCACCCGCTCGGCGAACGCGGCGCCGAATTTCCGCCCGGCGCGCGCTAGCATCTGATCGGTGTACTGACCGACAGGTACGCTCGGTGCGCCAACGACGATCCTGCGCGCTTTGGGTAGGTCGCTAAAGGACCGGATGGTCGACCCGGTGTGCTTCGGCACGACCACGCTGAGCTCGTTGTCCGCGAGCGAGCGGCTTGAGTCGATCGTGCCGGCGCGCTCGAGCGTCCGGATGTGTGCGACGTTCGCTGAAGCGAACACGTCAGCGGGTGCCCCGTGTTCGAGCTGCAAACGCAGTGTCTGGCTGCCGGCGAACGTCACGCGTACGTCCACGTTCGGATGGGTCTTTTCAAAGTCCCGTTCCAAGTCGTTGAACGCTTCGGTGAGTGATGACGCCGCGAATACGGACAGAACCGTGGACCGCGCGTTGCGGCGACAGCCAGCGCTGATCAGGCCAAGCGCGACAACGGCTGCGATCGTCCAGCGCATGGATCGCTACGCACTGACCGACGGCGTTACCGTTACGGCGTGCCCAGCCAGCGACAGGTCGTAGCCGGGTAGGCTGCCGGCTTCGGCGCGAAACTCCGGTCGCTCGATCGACTCTAGTAGTTGAGTCACCGCCGGATTGCCCAGGTGCGAATCGGTGACGATCAGATCGAACCGCTCGGCGGCGATCGGGATGAAGTCGAGATCGCACGCCCGAGCGGCTGCTTCGATCGTCACGCCGACGTCGGCGACGTCCCAGTGAATGAGCTGGGCGGTTTCGGTGTGTCCAGCCGCGACCCGCGCCGCCGCCCATGAGTGTGGTGGGTGGCCGGTGGCCTCCATGTACCGCTCGACGAGACGACGTGCGCCGGAGCCCGGCTCGCGCCCGACAAACCGAACATCGGGCCGCAGGACGTCCTCCAAGCCTGAGATGCCGTGCGGGTTGCCCTTGGCTACGGCGAGTCCCTGCGTCCACTGGGTCAGATTGATCACCGTGGCGCGTTGAGCAAAGCGCTGTGCGACCAGGTCACGATGACCCCGCGGGCTGGTCGCATCGACGAGATGGACGCCGGCAACGTGCACCAGGCCTCGCTGTAGCAGTTCCATCGCGCCCCCGCTGTTGGCCGCGATCCAACGCGCACGGACGTCAACCCGTCGACGGCTGGCGTGGCCGGCGAGCAGCCCGATCAGCGGTGCGCACCCCGCGACGAGCACCTGCTCCTGCAACTCGTGCAGCCGATCGAGTGGGCGAACTCGGCTCCCGTCCGGTGCTGCGTCGACCACCACGCCGTCGCCGGCCTGCGCTGGATCATCCGCGGCATGGGCCGCCCAACGCCCTTGGACGTAAGCGAGCACCACGCGGGTGCCCGAGGCGAGCGGGCCAGGCGTTTGGGCGTCGACGTGTGCGTCGTCTGCGAGCGAGAAGACCGCCTCGACAGCGCAGCCCAGCTCCCGCGCGATGCGCAGCGCTAGGACCGTGGACGGCACTTGATTGCCAGCCTCGATCGCTATCAGGGCCTGGCGCGACACGCCCGCCCTCTGAGCCAGCTGCGCTTGCGAAATTCCGATATGGCTGCGGCGGTCACGCAACCGGGAGCGCAGCACGCTAGAAGATGGCGCTTTCGGGGGCATGTTAGATGTATGTGACTATATGTAAGCTCAGCCTGACATGCAACGCATCGACGGCCCAGGGACAAGGGGTGGTACGCCGGTGGGGTGGGGATGTGCTCAATGCTCGTTGCAACCGGCGCGGGTCTGGCCGTACTCGATTTTCGGGCCATGTACTGAACCGACACCGATATGCCGCCGATTCTCGCCATCAAACAACTCAGTAAAACCTACGACTCCGGCTTCGAGGCGCTCAAGAGCGTCGACCTTGAAATCGACGCCGGCGAGATCTTCGCGCTGCTCGGTCCCAACGGTGCGGGGAAGACAACTCTGATCAGCATCGTGTGCGGGATCGTCAACGCCACAGCCGGGTCGGTCACGGCCGGTGGCTTTGACATCGCGCGTGACTACCGCTCGGCGCGCCGCATGATCGGCCTGGTACCCCAGGAGCTTTCCACGGATGCGTTCGAGTCGGTTTGGGCGACTGTGAACTTTAGCCGCGGGCTGTACGGAAAGCCACCGGACGCCCAGCTGCTGGAGCAGGTGCTGCGCGACCTGTCGCTGTGGGACAAACGGGACAGCAAGATCATGCAGCTGTCCGGCGGCATGAAGCGACGCGTGTTGATCGCAAAAGCACTATCGCACGAGCCGAGCATTCTGTTTTTGGACGAGCCGACTGCCGGCGTTGACGTCGAGTTGCGCCATGACATGTGGCAGATGGTGCGGCGGCTGCGCGATCGCGGCGTGACGATCATATTGACCACGCACTACATCGAAGAAGCCGAGCAGATGGCGGATCGGATCGGCGTGATCAACGCCGGCGAGTTGATCCTCGTCGAGGACAAGGATGTTCTGATGCGACGCTTGGGCAAAAAGGAACTCCGGCTTCGACTAGCGCAGCGGCTCGAGACGATCCCCGTCGATCTAAACGAGCTGCCTCTGAGCCTAGCCGACGATGGGCGAACGCTCGTGTACACCTTCGACACGCAAGAGGGCGACACGGGTATCGCTGGACTGCTGCGAGGCCTGGACGCGCAGGGCATCGAGTTCAGCGATCTGGATTCCCGGGAGAGCTCGCTCGAAGATATATTCGTGCAGTTGATTCACGAGTCGAAAGACGGTGTTGGCGCGTGAACTGGTACGGCGTGAGAGCGATCTACCGCTTCGAAATGGCGCGCACGTTCCGCACGCTGGGTGAAAGCCTCGCGTCACCGGTGTTGTCGACGTCCCTGTACTTCGTGGTGTTCGGCACGGCGATCGGTGGCCGGATCGGCGACATCGACGGCGTGAGCTACGGCGCGTTTATCATTCCCGGCTTGATCATGCTGTCGCTGCTTAGCGAGAGCATTTCAAACGCGGCGTTCGGCATCTACATGCCCAAATGGTCGGGTACGATTTACGAGCTGTTGTCGGCGCCCGTCTCCGCCATCGAAGTGGTGCTCGGCTACGTCGGAGCCGCGGCGACGAAGTCGGTGATGATCGGCGTGTTGATCTTGATCACCGCTCGGTTCTTCGTCCCCTACCAAATTCAACACCCGGGCTGGATGGTGTGCTTTTTGCTGCTGACGGCCGTTACGTTCAGCCTGTTCGGATTCATCATCGGCCTATGGGCGGACGATTTTCAGAAGCTGCAGGTGATCCCCATCATGGTCATCACGCCGCTGACGTTTCTGGGCGGCGCCTTTTACTCGATCGACATGCTGTCTCCGACATGGCAGCGAATCGCGCTACTGAACCCAGTCGTTTACTTGATCAGCGGGTTCCGTTGGAGCTTCTACGGGATCGCGGACGTGAACGTCGCCGTCAGCGCGGGCGCGATCACAGGCTTTCTGATCCTTTGTCTGGGGTTCGTGTGGTGGATCTTTAGGACTGGATGGAAGCTCAAACCGTAGCTCGAGACGGGTTCACAGCCGGACGTCCGGCGTGCCCACGTTGCCTTTGGATGTGCCGCTGACGCGTCGTCCTACTGCGCCGTTGATGGGCTTGGAGAACCACCACCAGAAGCGCTTTTCGGTGTAGTTATACGAAGCGATCCGGAGAGCGTCGTCGGTGACGTGCACGACCGCGAAGCTGTGCCAGCCGTGTTTCGCCGAGCCGACGTTGACGATGTCGTAGCCGTTCCAGCGATACGCAGCGCTGGCGTGGTAGTGACCGTGTATGATCGCGATCACGTTGTGTCCGTCCAATGTTCGCTTCAGGCGGCGTCTGTAGTCTCCCTTGGCAAACCAGTGCCCGGTGGAGTACGGCCCGAGCAGCGGGAAGTGGAAGTAGACGATCACCGGGCGCTGGGTGCCTACCCGTTTGAGCTCGTCCTTCAGCCACTTCAGGATGCTCTCATCGGGGCCTTCGCCTAGACAGGCCACATAGAGGTCGCCCCAGTCCCAGCCGTAGTAGCGGGCGCCGTGTCGACGCTCGATGTGGCCGCGCACATGCCAGCCGTCGTGCTTGTCGTGGTTTCCCTGGCCCTCGAACACCGGGAAGCGAACGAGTCCGTCCTGACCCGTCAAGCCGAAGTACTGCTCGAACCAGCGCCACTCTTCGGGGCGGCCATCCTCGGTGAGATCGCCCGCGACGAGCACACCGAGCGGTTTCGACACGCGCCCCCCCAGCGCGCGAGGTAGTGGCAGGCCACCGATGTGGTTCATCGCGGCGATGCCCCGCTGATGGGTTTTCTCAATGCCGCGCGGCTCTAGCAACGCGTCACGATCGGGGTCGTCGCGCTCGGCACCAACACCGAAATGTGTATCCGCTGTGGCGAGAAACGTTACGTCGAGACCGCCGCGACGCGCGCTCCCGCGGGGAGCCGGCTTGCCTGGCGTGGACTGGCGGGCGCCAGCGCGCACGGTCGGTTGCAGCTGACGAGTGCGTGTCCAGACGGCGCCGGCCGCCACCGCCCCGCTCACGACGAGCGCCCCGCAGGCGACGACTACCGTGCGATATCGGCTGCTTAGCGTTTTTTTCAATTTTTCTTTCGGAGCCTGTCGAAAGCGCGGTCGGTCGGGCGTCGAGTGTCCAAAGCCTACGGGCAATCAGGAGAGGAAGATTCAGATGGCGTACAACACCAATCAGTTCTGCTGGCACGGCGTGATCAGCACGGATGTGAAAGCCGCACAGGCATTTTACCCTGAGGTACTTGGCTGGAGTGTCAAGACGATGCAGATGGGAGACGCGGAGGCGACGATGTTTGCTGTGAACGATGTGCCACGGCTGCATCTCGCCGCGCCTGAAATGGACGGGGTTCCGTCCCACTGGAACAACTACCTGCGGGTGGAGGATGTGGATGCCGCGGCG
>JAUIKB010000364.1 GCA_030430975.1 Polyangia bacterium | reverse complement strand
AGTGAGAGGGAGCAGGCGGAAGCGACTTTAGCTCCTCGAGCTGCTGCTCGAGGTGCCAAGGCCGACGCGCGTACACGTCATCGAATAGGGTCTCCCGAGCCGGCGGTCCGGCCGCCTCGACCGTCCGAATAGCAGCCGTGATCTGCTCGCCTATGGCTTCTTCTAGGGCGGCGTCGTCGGCGTCGGTCAGCACGCCTAGATACTGCAGGTGGCGTTTGAAGCGATCGATTGGATCTTTACGAGCCCACTCGTCGACCTCGTCCTGGGAGCGGTACCGAGTCGGATCGTCACTCGTCGAGTGCGCGCCCATCCGATACGTCACGCACTCGATGAACGTGGGGCCACCGCCGCTGCGCGCCCGTGCCGCCGCATCAGCAACCGCCTTGTAGACAGCCAAGACGTCGTTGCCATCTACGCGCAAACCGGGCACGCCGTACGCCTTAGCCTTCACAGCTATTGTGGCCGAAGCCGTCTGACGGTCAGTCGGCACGCTGATCGACCACTGATTGTTTTGACAGATCAGTACGGCCGGGACTTTGAAGACACCCGCGAAGTTGATCGCGTTGTGAAAGTCGGGCTGGCTGGTCGCCCCATCGCCCATGAATCCGACAGCGACGGTCTTGTCTCCGCGCAGCTTCGCCGCCCACGCCGCGCCAACGGCCTGCGGTATCTGTGGACCGATGCAGCTCGACCACGCGACCTGATTCACTTCACGTGCGCTCATGTGACTCGGCATCTGGCGGCCCTTCAGCACATCCATTTCATTGCCGTAAATCTGAGCCAGATAGCGCTCCAGCGGAAACTCGCGCACCAGCATGATCGCGCTCTCGCGGAGCGCCGGAAAGACCCAATCACCCGGGTCCAGCGCGGCGCCGGTCGCGATCGGCGTCGCTTCTTGACCCAGACACGACCCGTAGAAGCCGATGCGGCCCTGACGCTGCAGCTGCACCATCCGAGTCTCGAGAATGCGTACGCGCCGCATCTGTCGGTACAGATTCAGCAGAACGTCCGTCGCAAGAAACGGGTCGGTCGCAGGATCTGTGCGCCCGTCGTCTCGTAGCACGCGTAACAACCCCAGAGTCGGGTCAGAATCGTCCTTGGCCATGCCCTCACACTCGTAACACGCCGCCGCGTGGCGCGTCACCGGTGTTGGTCTTCGAGCGCCGCCAAAGCGTCGGCAACGGCGGTCGGGTCAGCGCGGCCCGGCTGGTCAACCATCGCCTCGATCTGCGAACGCGCGGCGCTCAAACCGGCGCGCCCGGCGGCCACCACAGCCAGCGTCCGGGTATCCCTAGTCCACCCAGAAAGGGCCCGTAGTATTTGCCTGACCGCCCGTTCGTCACCCTGCCGCGCCAGAGCGACCCGCGCCTGCCAAGCGAAACTGTCGCGCATCAGCGGTCCGCTGAACGCTCGCCGCCGGAGCCCCCGAAGCGCCGACTCGATCTCGAGCTCACCCGCCAGGTCGATCGCCGCTTGCTCGTCTTCCGGTTCTTTGACGCCCAGTCGATCGTTCACTGCCGCGGCGATATGCTTGGCACCCCGTGCGTCCTGCATGCGCCCGAGCAAGATCGAAGCGCCAAGCCGAACGGACGCGCTGTCATCCTTGAGCGCCTGCACCACGCGCTTTCGAATAGGCTGAGTCAGATTCGGAGACTTCGACGCGAGCCATTGCTCCTCGGCGAGCCGCAGCGCCATGTAACGGATCTCTTCGTCGCTGTCGCCCAGCGCCCGCGCCAACGCTTCGTCCGCACGGTCGGGGTCGAGCCGAACGCAGGCGATCAGCCCCTGAAACCGTAATTCTGCGGCTTCGCCGTCCAGCGCTTGGTGCAAGACCGCCAGCACCGAGCGGTCGCCAGGCGTCGCGACTTCGCCCAGCGCTAAGAGCGCCATCTGACGCACGCGCAAGTTGACGTCGTAGGCCGCCTCGAGCAAAGCCGGAACGCTGTCGACTGCACCGGCGTCGGCAAGGGCGACGGCGGCCTCACCACGTACGGCCGCAAGAGGATCACTTGCGAGCACCCCTTCGAGGGCTTCGCGGACACGGTCGGCTGCATCCGCGTCGCACGCGTGCCGGGCCAAGTCGCGGAGCGCGCTAATGCGAACCTGATCGCGCTTGTCCTTCACATCGCGAAGCGCCGCCTCGAGCGTTCGCGGCAACGGTGACAGACCCAGCATGCTCGAACTCTATCCCCTCACAAGCCGGCCCGCACCATGCGCCGCAACCCCTCGCTCGCGAGCTGCAGACTGCCACTGACGGCCGCAACGGCGAAAGCTCCTACAGCCAATACGTGCGGGGCTCTCAGCATCGCCAGCGTGCCTTGCTCGAGGAGTGCGCCCAGGCTGACGCCATCCGCCGGGCCCAGGCCGACAAAGCCAAGCGCGGTTTCGCCGAGCACGACGCCGGCGGCGCTCGTGCCCGCCTGGACCGCCACGGGCCCAAGCAAGTTCGGTACGACGTGGCGCAGCAGCACGCGCACCCGAGTCGCGCCGAGCGAGGTCGCCGCTTCTACGAACTGGGCGTCCCTTAGAGTTCGAGCCTGAGCCAGCGCGATACGGGCAAACGGCGCCCAAACCGAGACGCAAAACACCACGCCGATGTGCACCCGCGACGGCTCGCGGACCGCCGACAGCACCGCGAGCGCCAGCAAGAACGTGGGAAAGGACTGCACCAAGTCGCACACGCGCAGCGACCACCGCTCAGCAGCGCCGCCGCGGATTCCTGCGATCGCGCCGACTAGCGTCCCAAACAAGAACCCAAACGCCGACACAGTCACCGCCAACAAAAGAGCCCGTAGTGTGGCATGCGTTACCAAAGCGAAAAGGTTCACGCCAGCTTCGCCGCTGCCAAACCATCGCTCGCGACTCGGCCCCGACCACGCCAGCTCGAGCGTCATCCGCCCAGGCTCCGAACCGCTGAGGATCGCGCCGACAACGCATACGAGGCACAGGACGAGCGCTGGGACCACAGCGAGATTGCCGCGCTTCATGCCTCGCGACCTCGCGGATCGATCAGCGCCTGAACAGCGCCTGCGCTGGCTTGCGCGACCACAAACAGCATGCCTGCCGCCACCACGGATGCTTCGAGCACCGGGATGTCCCGCGATGCGTACGCACCGAGCATCAACGTACCGAGCCCGGGACGCTCGAAGAGTTTCTCGAGCACCACCGCGCCCCCCAGCAACGCGCCTAGCTGAGCCGCGATCACCACAGCGATCGGTCCGGACGCGACCGGCAGTGCGTGGACGACCCAAACCCTCCACGGCGGCGCGCCCTTGGCCGTCGCAACGTCCAAGAACTTGGCTTGAGCGGTATCGAGCAGCGCCGCTCGACCGATGCGGGCGACCTGGGCGGCCAGCGGCAGCGACAGCAAGCCGGCGGCGAACAGCAAGCCAGCGCCGCCGGCGTCCGGATCGCCGGGCAGCGGCACCACCGCCAAACGAACCGCCAGCACAAACGTCGCCAGCGGGGCGAACGCCAAAAGCGGCGTCGCTGCCACGGCGAGCACGCCGCGATGTACCCACTCCCGTCGACGCCCGAGCCACGGCCCGACCGACAGAAGCGCAGCGATGATGCCCATCGTCGCCCCCAACCCGACGGCGAGCGCGGCGAGTTCTGCCGTCGGCCCCAGCGCCTGCGCTACTTCGTCGAATGCGGTCACGCCTGGCTTGGCCAGCGACCCACCCAGGTCCAACGTAAATAATCCGCGGAGAAAATATAGATACTGCAACCACAACGGCTTATCGAGGCCGAGTTTGGTTCGCAGTACAGCGCGCTCTTGTTCCGATGACTGATCACCCAGAACCAGCGCCGCCGGGTCCCCAGGCAGCAGTCGCAGCGCGAGGAACACCAGCGAGGCCAGAACGACCAAGATCACCAGCGCGCCCGACGACCTCGCCAGCGCCGACCGCAACACGCTCAGCGAGCGCGACGCCCACCGAAAACGGAGCGCTTGCGCCGCCCCGCCCCCCTGCACGGTCATGCGTCGCTGCTGGCGTCGCCTGCGTCGGTCGCGGCGTCCCCGCCATCGGACGAGGCGTCCCCGCCATCGGTTGCTGCGTCGCCACCGTCGGTCGAAGCGTCGCCGCCACCGTCGGTCGAAGCGTCGCCGCCACCGTCGGTCGAAGCGTCGCCGCCACCGTCGGTCGCAGCATCGCCGCCACCGTCGGACGACGCATCGCCGCCGCCGTCAGTGGGTCCTGCATCGATCGTCGGGGTGTATGGATCGACCGGGATCTCGAGGCTGTTGCCGCGACACACGCCCGGCTCCTGGTCCGGTCCCTGCTCGGCCAAGCCTGACGCGGGTACGGCGCAGACCCTCCCGCTCGGCGAACCTTCCTCGATGACAGCTGTCCCCGGGCGCTGCCTCATGTCGATGCATGCGTATCCGCCCCGGCAGTCGCCGTCGCTGTCACACGGCTTCATACAAAAGCTGCGGGCGAACCGCGACCCGGCGGACTCGTCCCGGCACGCCGCAAGCGTCGACGTCGACGCATAGAAGCCGATGCAGATGCCCTCGTCCTCCGGGCAGGTTCCAGCACCGCAGTTGAACTGTGTGCAGTAGCCGCCTGGCTGCGACGTGTCGCATAGCCGGTCACCGCTGGTCGAACAGTCGGTAGATGTCGAGCACTCGTCGCCGATCTCTGGCTGACAGGCCATCGACCCGAGACCCAACAACGCGGCGACGGCCAAACCCCAGAACGACGGGGATACCGAGTGCGCCGCGTGCGACTCTGAGGGGGCTTGGCTCATGTCCGGCGGGAATGTAGTTGGACACGCCCAACCCCGCAACGATTCCGTCAGCAAGAGCGCGGACGGACGCCAGGCGGCTGAGTTGACAGCGCGCCGTCAGGCTCTTAGAACGATAACTGTCCGTGAAACCAGGGGTTCTCGCGTACCGATCACCCGCGAACCGACAGCCCTGCTGCTATAGAAGAACGATATGGCGACCTACATCACTGAAGACTGCATCAACTGCGGAGCGTGCGAACCCGAGTGCCCGAACGAGGCCATTTCGGAGGGCGAGGAGATCTACCTGATCGATCCCGAGCTGTGCACCGAGTGTGTGGGCTTCTACGATCACGAAGCTTGTCAGGCCGTCTGCCCTGTCGAGTGCTGCATACCCAATCCCGATATTCGCGAGACCGAGGAGCAACTCATCGCGCGCGCGCTGAAGCTGCACCCCGACGACGGCGAGCTGAAAGAGCGAGCCGGTGGTGGCGAGTTCCCGTCCCGTTTCCGCAAAACCGGCTGAGCGGCCCCGTCTCGGGGCGCGGGGTCTCGGGACACGGAGACTCTCGGCGCACAGCCTCTGTGCGCACTTGTCGACCGTCGCCGCGGTCAGCTTGACGACCGCATGCGCTGGCGGCGTGCCCCTGCTGCAGCCCGCTCACGTTTTACCCAGCGGCAAATTGGCCGCAGGTGCCGGTCTCAGCGGCCATTTCGCTGCCGGCAAGCTCGACGAGCGGATCACGGCCGGGGCCGACGACGACGGTACCGCAGCCGAACAAGACAAGCGCCGTGTCGAGGCGGGCATCGCGGAGGCAACCGTCGAAGAAGGCGTGGCTCCGTGGTTGTCGATGCGCGTCGGCCTGGGGCACCACACCGAGGCCGGCCTGACGTACTCCGGCCGCAGCGCGCGCGCCGACGGCCGCTATGCGCTGGAATCTGAGGAATTCGCGCTGAGCGCGGGGGCCGGCGTGTCGGCGCGCCTGAAACAATTGCGGGATGAGTCACTCCAACCGTCACAAGGGCAGACCGTGCAGACCGGAACGTTTGGGGACGCCGTGCCAGGTGTCGACACCACAGCCGTGGGCGGATTCGGTGCCGATATTCCGATCACGTTTGGCTACCGCGCTGCTGGCGGCATCGCCCAGACCTGGCTCACGCTCCGGGCGGGCTATGAGCGTCTGTCCGGTAATCTTCTGATCCAGCGCAGCGCCACAGGCGCACGACAAGAGGCCCCACTGAACGCCGCACTGCTGAACCTGGGGGCTGCGTTCGGGTTGCAGGTCGGCATCGAAACGCTCAGCGTGGCGCTCGAGGTCGCAGCGGATTGGCGGGTCATCGACGGCGACGTCGACATCGCCGCCGGCGGCCAGAACACGCTGTCGCTACGGACCAGCGGCCTCGTGCTGACACCCGCCGCGGCTCTACGCACCACTTTCTAGCGCGATCACATTAATTTGTTTTGTCATTTCAACC